>JANQPS010000981.1 GCA_028285365.1 Thermoanaerobaculia bacterium
TCGACGCTCCAGGAGTCGTGCTCGCTGGCAAGACGGGCCGCGACGACATCGCTTTGAGCCTGGAGCTGGTCGAGTGTCGCCTCCTGGTTCAGTCGGCCGATCAGCAGGAAGCTGCGCTGGTCACGCTCGCGATAGCGGCCTGGCCGGGATCTGGCGTCGAGTCCCACAGGAATCCACGCGTCGATCTCGAGTGGCGCACGCCGGCCCACGACACCGTCCGGCGCAACGCCGACAACGGTGAAGGGATCGCCGTCGAGCCGTACGGTCTGACCTACGATCTCAGGGTCGGCGGCGAAGCGCTGCGTCCAGACGTCGTGACCGAGGACGACGATCTGCTCGGCGGCGCTCCACGGGCTGTCGACGGCAACGTCACTTTCGCCGATGGCTCGACCCATGGCCGGCTGGAGTCCGGTCACCTCGAAGAAGTTGCCAGTGACTTCCTGGACGAACAGCGGGACAGGCTGCGTCATGCTGCCGTCGCGCTCGGGCGCGTCGTGCAGTCCCTTGAACGTGAGGCCAACCGCGGCCAGGTCGTCGAAGGCGTCGAGATCCTGCCTCAGGTCGAGAAAGTCGGTGTACGAGCTCAGCCCGTATAGATCGCCGTCCGGGCGGCTGGTGTAGAGCGTCGAGAGCTGGTCGGGTTGCGAGTAGCCGACGGGCGGAGGAAAGACGAACTGTTGGAGGAGCGCCATCGCGAGCGCGACCGATCCGATTCCGAGTCCCAGCGACAACGCCGTGACCAGGGACGACACGGGCATTCGACGATGGTTGCGAATCGCGACGCGAACGTCGCTCAGAAAGCCGCGGACAGGAAGTCCCATGGAGGTCCTCCGGCGCCCTCTGGCTGGCGAGCTCAGCTGGCGCGTTGAGTGTCGAGAGCGGAGGCGCCCGACGAGTGATGGGGCCACCGACCGCAGGACCTGACCTCGATACCAGGTGCGCGCGGCGCGGCGGCCGTCCCTGCAAAGGCGCAGCTCGAGCTCTTCTTCGAGGTCGGCGAGCGCAAAGGGTCTGTCTTCGGGAGAGATGACCAGGCTCAGAAGCCACCGGGCGAGCGGCGGTACGGACGCGCGGCTTCGATGTGGACGACTCGAGCTCATCGACGCCCCTCCGGGGCCAGGCTGTAGCCCAGGCCGGCCGCCATGCGGCCGAGCTTGAACATGGAGTGCTCCAGTGCCGCGTGTCCCTTTTGGGTGAGCGCACAGTACTTGCGTGGTCGCCCCCGCTCGCCCTCTTTGGGAAGGACTTCGCGGATCGAGATCAGCCCCTTGTCTTCGAGGCGACCCAGGGTCGTATAGAGCGCGCCGATGGCAACGGGGCGGCCGGCCCGAGACTCGATCTCTTGACGGACGACGGCGCCGTAGGCGTCAGGCTGCAGGCGCGCGATCGCCAGCATCACGTACATCTCGAGCTCGGGCAGGAAGACTTTCGCCATCACCCACTCAATACTCTACAAATGTGAGAAAGTTTCAGAGAGGCTCGTGGGAGTACGGCGCCGGCCTACCTGCTACGGTGGCTCGAGCTCGTCTTCGGCGCCGCTGAGGTAGTTGGCGAGGCCAACGATTGATGGCTCACGCGCCGCCTTCGTCCGCCGACTCCGAGTCGTATCTCGAGAACCACTCGAGGATGTGCACGACCTTCGAGATCAGCTGGCTCGGTCGGTTGGCGATTCCGTGCGACGCCTCCGGAATCCTGACCAGGACCGACGGCACCCTGTTCAGCCTGAGCGCGGTGTAGTACTGCTCGCTCTCCGACATCGGGGTCCGATAGTCGCGCTCTCCGGTGAGCAACATGGTGGGTGTCGTCACGTTGCCGACCAGCGAGATTGGCGAGCGCGCCATGTAGTGCTCGAGATGGTCCCAGGGCAGTCCGGGAAACCAGTAGCGGTAGAAGAATGCCGGGTTGTCTGCGGTGAGCACGAAGCTGTACCAGTTGATCACCGGCTTCTGGACCACAGCAGCCTTGAAGCGATCGGTCTTGCCGATGATCCAGGACGTCAACACGCCGCCGCCCGAGCCGCCGGTCACGAACAGACGCTCCGGGTCGACGTAGCCTTCGGCGATCGTGGCGTCGACCAACGACATGAGATCGTCGTAGTCCTGGCTCGGATAGTTGTGGTGGATCAGGTTGGCGAATTCAGCGCCATAGCTGGTGCTGCCGCGAGGGTTGCCGTAGAGCACGACGTAACCTGCTGCGGCGTAGAGCTGGATCTCGGCAGCGAAACGATCGCCGTAGTT
>JANQPS010000984.1 GCA_028285365.1 Thermoanaerobaculia bacterium
GCCTCGCAGCAGCTTGACGGCAACCTTCCTTCGCGGCTCGCTCTGCTGCGCGAGGTAGACGGTGCCCATGCCACCCTCGCCCAAGCGTGAAATCAGCTCGAAATCGCCGATGCAGCGTGGCGGTCGAGGTTCCGCAACCGCGTCCTCGAGCAAGGTTTCGGCAGCCGGCGTCTCGAGGAAGTCCTCGGTGAACTGCTCCTGCGCCACCTCGAGCAGGCCCTCGACCTCTTGGCGAAGGGACACGTCCGATCCACACGCCTGGCGGAGGTAGGCCAGCAAGGCATCACCTTCGAGCTCGAGCGCCTTGGCGACGATCACCGTGGCGGAATCCTTCCGCGGCAGCAGAGGCTCCTCTTTCATGGTCCCATCGACTTCAGGAGTCGCAGTCGCGCGACCTTCCAGTCACGCGAGACCGTCATGCGCGAAACCCCCAAGACCTCGGCGACCTCGGCTTCGCCAAGACCAACAAAAAACCGCAACTCGACGACCTTGGCCTGGCGAGGGTTCGTGACCGCGAGCTCGGACAATGCGTCGTCAAGAGCCTCCAGGTCGACAGGGTTGGCGCCGAACGCGCCGTGCTCCGCCTCGATCGGCAATAGCTTGTCCTCGGGTATGCGTTTGCCCGATCGTTTCTTGCGCGCCAGATCGATCAGGATCCGGCGCATGGCGATGGCGGCGGAGCCGAAGAAGTGGCGTCGGTTCTCCCAATCGGTCGGCTGTCCGTCGAAGAGCCTCAAGAAGGTCTCGTGGACCAGCTCCGTCGCCACCAGAGATTGGCCGCTCCACTCATTGCCGATCATCGACTGAGCTGTTCGCCGCAGTTCGTTGTAGACGGTCGCAACGAGTGTCTCCAGGTCTTCGGGGTCACCACTCTGAGCGCGCCGAAGCAGCTGGGTTACATCAGGGTCCGCGTCGCGGCCCATGGCGAGATCCTTCTTGAAGTCTGACCCGTAGAGCAGAACCGCGTCACCGCATCGCGGGGATGCGAGCCCAGCAACTCAGTTCAGTATACGGCCCGACAGTGAGGAGCTCTCGCTGAGGAGACGAACGTCCAGAACCGTTCGCCAACGGCCACGTAGCGGTGTGGATCGACTGTCGACCGTCCGCTAGCGGCAGTGGCTGGGGGACAACACCCCCGAGCCGCTGAAAGGGCACTCCTCCCCCTCTGTCGCCACGAGCCACACACCACGCTGCCAGCTAGAACGCTGGCGAGACGAACCTGCATGTCCCGCTGTTGCGTTGTCAGTCTGCCCTCAACGTCTCCGCGACATCGAGCCGCGACGTCCGTCTTGCCGGTAGGTAGGCCGCCACGGCTGCCGCCAGCAGCAGCACTGCGGTCGACACGACGTAGGTCACCGGGTCGGCTGGCGTCACGCCGTACAGCTGGCTCTCGAGGGCCTGAGCCAAGACGGCCGCCCCCACGAGACCGACAAACGCGCCGAGCATTCCCGGCCGCAGAAGCTCGAGAACGATGTCACGACGCAAAACCGAAGACGTCGCTCCGAACGCGAGGCGCACACCCATCTCACGTCTTCGTTGCTCGACCGAATAGGAGATCACGCCAAAGACCCCGAGCGCCGCGAGAACGAGGCCAAAAGCCGCAAACCCGGAGATCATCCAGACGACGGCGCGGCGCGCAAACGTCGAGCGCTCGACAAGTTGCGCCATCGTGCGGAAGTCCTGGACCGGGAGATCTGGCGCAACCTCAGCCAGTGCGGATCTCAGAGAGGCCTCGACCGCCGCTGTCGGTCCAATAGTTGCGACGACGAGATCTACGGTGTTGGACGGGGTAACCTGGCGAAGCGCGAAATACAGCTCGGGCCCAGATGCTCTTTCGAGGTCGAAATAGCGCGCATCGCGCACGACACCCACGACCAGCACCTCACGGCCGCTGCTGACCAGCATTCGGCCAACGGCCCGCTCGCCAGGCCACAGGCTCTCAGCCAGGGTCTCGTTGACCACGGCGACGCGGACCTCGTCGCGGCCAGCATCTGTGCGCTCAAAGAAGCGACCATCGACCAGCT
>JANQPS010000986.1 GCA_028285365.1 Thermoanaerobaculia bacterium
TGCGCTCCGTGACGTCGACCTGCAGGGCGCACTCCGAGACAGGAGGCGCCACCGAGTCTCGATCTCCTTCTGACACACCAGTTGATGAGCGAGGCTGGGGCACATCTCTCGAGCGCTCGGTCAGGCTCTACGAATCGAGAACTCGGCACCAGGACGCAAGCCAACCTCGAGCGACGCGCCCACCTCCCAACGCGATGGCGCCAGCTCGCAGACTTCGACCGACTCGCCGTCCGGCAGATCGAGATGCAGAATGACAGTCGAGCCCCGCTGAACCAGACGGCTCAGAGTGGACGCGGTGCGCACGGTCTGGTTCTGCACTCGGCTGACCACCAACTGCTCGGGGCGAATGAGCACCGCAACCTCCCGACCTGCTTCGATGTCGAGAGACGGAACCGGGAGCACACCGAGGCCCGTCTCCACACCTGACTCAATGACCGTTCCCGCCAGCTGGTTGACGGACCCGAACAGGGTCGCCACCTCGACAGAGCTCGGCTGCCAGTACACCTCGGACGGCGATCCCGACTGAAGCAAGTCGCCGTTGATGAGGACGCTGACTCGATCAGCTGTGGCGAGTGCTTCCTGAGCAGAGTGAGTCACCAGAAGCGTCGCCACGCGCTCCTCACGAAGAATCTCGAGGGTCTTCGATCGAACGCCCTCGCGAAGGTGTGTATCGAGCCCTGAGAACGGCTCGTCCAGAAGCATGACCCGTGGATCACGAGCCAACGCACGAGCCAGGGCGATTCGCTGCTGCTCACCGCCACTCAGGGTGTAAGGCATGGCCGCCGCTCGATGTTCCATTTCGAGCGCCGCCAGCAGATGGTCGATCTTTTTCGCTCGTGCGTCGTCCGCTACTCCTGACAGTCCGAAACCGACATTGGCGGCGACGTTCAGGTGCGGAAAGAGCGCGTAGTCCTGAAACACCAGGCCGACCCGCCGCCGTTCGGGAGCCACACTCGCCGAGGCGCTGGCGAGCACCTCGCCATCGACTCTGACCGTTCCCTCCTGCAGCTCTTCAAGCCCGGCGATCAGACGCATCAGGGTCGACTTGCCGCTTCCGGAAGGGCCAAGCAGCGCATGGACTTCTCCGGGCGCTATCTCCAAACTGACGTCGTCGAGGACTCGAAACGAACCGTAGGAGTGCCCCACTCCACTGACGACGAGTCCTGCACCCGCAGCCGGAGTGTCTGGCACTGCCGCTTTCACGACGCTCGTCACGACGCTTCTTCCTCACGTGAGCCAGGACCGACGCCCGTGTGCTCCATGGCGCGAGCCAGAATCACGACCGGCACCACGCCAATGGCGAGAATCGCCAGCGCACCGGTAGAGGCTTCAGAGAGTCGTTCGTCCGACGCCAGCTGATAGACCCTCACCGCAAGAGTCTCGAATCCGAACGGCCTGAGGATCAACGTGGCAGGAAGCTCCTTGATCACATCCACGAAAACCAGAATTCCGCCTGCCAGCAAGGTCGTGCGCAGCAGCGGTACGTGCACTCGAGCGAGAACCGACAACGAGCCGGCACCCAACACGCGGCCGGCGTCGTCCAACGTCGGGCGAATGCGCGACATGCCGGCCTGCACTAGTTGGAGCGCCACAGCCAGGAAGCGTGTCTGATAGCCGTAGAGAACCGCGATCACGCTGCCCGTGAGCAGCAAACCCGGCGAGCTACCGAGAAACGCAGTGCCGGCTTCG
>JANQPS010000740.1 GCA_028285365.1 Thermoanaerobaculia bacterium
TTCATATCGATCTGGATCTGTAGCCAGAGCGTCCGCAGAGGGAATCTCGAAGCCATCGATTTGCCAACTGTGGGGCGACTGGTTGTTGACATAGGCGTCGAAGTCGTCGTCGCGCTCGGAATCGGCGCCCAGGTTGAAGACCTCGGGGCCCTCGTCTGTCTGCGCCCAGGCCGAGTACGCGTCCGCAAAGTAGATGCTGTTGCTGGACAGCGCGTCGGATGGGGCAATGCGAAACCCTTCGATGACGGGCCAGTCATTGTCTTCGTCTAGCTGGTCGCAGAACTCGTCGAGCGGTTCCCCCATCGTTTCTCCTCAGCTTTTCACTCGGACCCGCCCGGTGAGGAGATCATTCATCAAGCCTCGCTTGAGGTGAAGCAGACCAGCTCGCTCATCTGCGGAGGCGGCGCGACAGCGGTCGAAGTCCCCCAGACGGCTCGCGATCTGGCGCTGCTCGCACAGCGGGGGTACGCCGACCAACATCTTCTTCAGAGCTCCCACATTGAAGTGCTTCTGGCCGAGCCCGGCCTGGCCTCGTAGAACTTGTCTACGCCCTAGGTCACTATTGATGAACGCTGCCAGGTAATGGCTATCAATGTCATTCGGCTTTGGCCTAGCAAAGATGATGTCGATGCAGTTCGTGTCGTCGAATTCTGGCGTAACGACGCATGATGTGCCCGTGCCGGCACCTGTGCGTACCACCAAAACATCGCCGGCGCGCAGCCGACTCTTGCTCAATATCCTGTGTGACTCCGGCGATATGTGGACCCAGCCCCGGTCGTTGATACGGTTCTCACGCACATTGGCTGAGCGGAAGCACCTGATGCCTGAATCTTCGTAGTACTGTGCCGGTCGGACAACGATCCCGACGGAGATCGTCCTCGAGAGCTCGTCCCCCGTAGCCAGCGCCCACGACTCCGGAATCTCGCCGATCTCCGTCTTCTTGAACCGCCTGTGTCGCCCAGGCATGCCGCGGGTGAGGAGCTCCTGCAGAAGCCCCTTCTTCACCTTCTCGGTCTGGCCGATGACCGCCTGCGTCTTGTCGATGGCGTCGTCTACGCTCTTGAGAATGGCGGCGATCTTCTTCTGCTCGGTGAGCGGCGGCAGCACTGCTTGGAGCAGTACAAAGTCCTTTGGATTGAGGCGCGCCCGAGACGTCGAGCCCTTCAGCCTCGACTGCGCGGCCGCCTGAAACTCGTCGGAAAGCATGACGTAGCCGAAGAAACCGGCATCCAGCTCGGCAGAGGGTTCAAACGTGGGGTACTCCGACGTTGCGAACAGGCCATCATGTTGTGCTCCAACGACGGCGAATGCGCCCTTTGACACCCACATCTTGTTGTATGTCACGTCGCCCGCTGCGACGCGGTTGAGGCGCCGTGTCCTTAGCTCGCTGCCCAACGTCGTTGAATGCAGCCGGCATCCATCTCCGTAAAGCCGAACGCCCATGAGGCTGTAGGACGAGTTATCGGAGACCTCCTCGGGTCGCGATACAGGACGAAGCACCTCACCGAGCGTGCAACGTCGCCAGCCGTCAGGAACCATAGCCAAGCTCCTTGAGGAAAGCGTTCATCCTGATCTCGGCCTCGTTCCGCCGGCCGATGAGCTGGCGCAGCTTCTTCACCTCAGCGGCAACGTCAATCTCCTCTTCGTCCTCCGACGAGTGCACGTAGCGCGAGAGGTTGAGGTTGAACTCGTGCTTCTCGATCTCGGCCAGCTCCACGACGCGGGACAGTCGCTCGATGTCCTTGTGCTCGTGGAATGCAGCCGAGAGATGCCTGACGTTTTGTTCGGACAGGTGGTTCTGGTTCTTGCCGGGTACGATCTCGAGCTCACCGTTGACCAGCAGCACCTTGCCCTGGCGCGCCTTCGGCTTGTTCTTGTTGATGAGGATGATTGCGGCCGGGATCCCCGTGCCGTAGAAAAGGTTCGGGCCGAGCCCGAGGACCGCGTCGACGAGATCTGCTCTCAGCAGCCCCTCGCGGATTGCGCCTTCGGCACCGCCGCGGAAAAGCACGCCGTGGGGAACCACGACACCCATGCGACCCTTGCTGTTGAGGCTTGCCACCATGTGCTGGACAAACGCCAGGTCGCCGTAGCTCTTGGGCGGGCAACCGAACACGTCGCGGTTGTAGGGGTCGCCCTTAGACCAGACCACATGCCCCCACGGTGAGAGAGAGAACGGCGGATTGGCTAGCACAATGTCGAAGGTGCGCAGGCTCTTGTCCGCGTTGAGGTGCTTGGGTGTGATGAGCGTGTCGCCGCGGGCGATGTCGTCCTTCTCAACGTCGATGTCGTGAAGGAAGAGATTCATCTTGCAGATGGCCCAAGTGTTGAGGTTCTTCTCCTGACCGTAGAACTTGATTGAGCTCGTCTCTTTGCCGTGCCGCTGCAGGTAGTGATGGCAGGCGAGGAGCATGCCGCCCGAGCCGCAGGCGGGGTCGTAGATCGACATCGTGGACTCGGGCTGCAGGCACTCGACCATGAGCTCGACCACCTTCTGGGGCGTGTAGAACTCGCCACCCTTCTTGCCCGCGTCGTCGGCGAACTGCGCGATCAGGTACTCGTAAGCGTTACCGAGCACGTCCGCGGCGACGTCAGAGTTGCGAAGGCGGTGCTTGTCGAAGTGCTGCAGGAGCTTCTCGAGCGTCGCGTCGGGAAAGCGATCCTTGTTGGCGAAGTCGACGTCCTGGAAGATGCCGAACAGGCGCGGGTTCGCGTCTTCAATCTCGCGGAAGGCGGTGTTCAGCGCGTCACCAATGTCGGTCGACTTCTTGCGGACGTCGTTCCAGAAGCTGCCATCAGGGATGTTGAAGCGGTGGGCATCTGGGTCGCGAGCTTCTTCCTCGTCGCCATCGAAGTCCTCGAGGGCGATTTCATACTCCTCGGTCCAGACGTCACTGAGCCGCTTGAAGAAGAGCAGGCCGAAGATGTAGTGCTTGAAGTCGGCAGCGTCGATGGAACCGCGGAGGATGTCGGCGGCACCCCAGAGGTGGCGCTCGAGTTGGGGAAGCGTAAGTTGGTTCCCAGGCTTTGCATCGGTCGCGGTTTGCTTTGTCTTCTTGGTGGGCAATTCCGCCTCCCCATCGGGCTGTGGCTGCTCTGGGTCTAGGCCAGCATCTTCACTGGCTTTTTCCGCTCGGTTTCGTCTCCCAGACGTTGCCCGGCTATCTCTTACTGACACTTCCTGGGAAGCATCTGAGATTCAGGTTCTTGGCGTCGTGGTGATGCCGACTCTCCGAGTCTCTAACTGGTGTCCCATGTTAACTCCTGGGATGCCTCATGAGGGGCCGTTGTACCCCCGGTGGTAACAGCCACCGGTCTGGCTATACTGACACTTAGCCACTCGGGCTCTTGGGGTCGTTTAGGGGGACCGAAGCGAGCGTGAAAAGGCGTCCCATGGGATCAGCGTGAGTCATCAGGCACGCAACGAAGAGTTGTCGTGGGCGCTCGCTACCTTGTTCAAGGGCCAGGGCTCGGAACAGGCCGCAGCGTTCACTCTGGTCCGAGAGTTCCTGCTGGGGCTTGCTAGGTCGCTGCGGCCTTCCTTGCGGGACGATCAGGTCGAGTACGTGGTTGACGAGCTTCTGGAGAAGGCCATCTTCACCGACAAGTTCTGCAACGTCGAGCATCCGCGTACCTATCTGCGCAGGCAACTGAACTGGCGGTTTACCGATCTCGTTAGAGGTGAGAGCCGAGAACGTGAGGCCATTGAACGAATCGCTGCGGAAACGGACGGACCGGATTCGGGGATTGACTCGGAACTGCCTGAGGCGTCAGACGAGCACGACGACCAGGTCGTTGAGGAGCTGCGTTGGTTTCGCCAGAAGGTCATCGCCCCTATCGCCGCTACGGAAAAGCGGCGCGAGGCGCGCGAGGGTCTGCCAAAGCACGTCGATGGCCTAATCCGCATCAAGCGTGGGAAGACAACCATCCAGGGCCGGGCTGAAGAGTTGTTGGCCGAGAGAGGTGATGACTCCACGGAAGAAAACCTGAGGAAGGCGCGCACGCGGTTGCAGAAGGAGGATCAGAGAGCACGAGACAGAGTGAAGAAGGGAGTTGCTCGCCTTCGCGACCTCGGTGAGCTCACCCGGGAGGATGAGAAACGGGCAACGAGAATTGCCGCTGGGCTATTGCGGTTCCGTAAGGGGCGCACGCCGCGATGACCCCGTCCCACAAGTGTCAGTATGTGGCTCTCCTGTTCGTCACGTGGTTGCATCGAACTGGAAGGAGGCCGCGTGATTAGGAACCCTGGGAACGGAGGCACATGGCTCGATTGCCTCGCGCTCGAAGCCGGCGAGCCAATCTCCTTGCGGCACGAGAGCGCTTTCGGGTACGCCGAAGAAGTAGCAGCCTGGGGTGGGCTTCCAGCCAGCAGGGTTGCGGACCTCGACTTCATCGCCATCAACCAGGATCTGTTGACTGAACAGGGCTGGGACCTCCAAGTCACACCTGGCCAGCCCTACGCATGGCATCTTTCCGCACCGGGACCGGAGTGCCCGGCAGTCTTCTTGGAGGGCGCGCGGGCTGGCGAGTCCGAATGCGTCTTCATCGAGGAGGAAGACCCACTCACTGCGCACTTCGATCTCCGGGCCGCTGAGTGTTTCGGCTTCCTGCTTCCTGGTGGCAAGGGGGTCGTGATCGACGCTCGAGCGGCGCACCCTGTCGTGTCGGTGAGCGGTGGTGTCCGTTCCGTGGAGTCACACCTTCCGGAACCAGAGCTGGAGACCTGGTTGGGGAACGAGGTTTCGCCGTGGCTGGCGAAGGAGCTTGTCGACTCAGACGACCCGTTCCGCGCGGTGGCCAATGCGGGAACGTGGGTGCGCCTTCGTCAGCCGACTCAGGAACAGCTCGCCTCTCTCAAAGACGTGATCTTGCGAGGGCAGCGCCATCCGCGTTTCGAGTCGGCTCGGGCTTGGGCAACGCGGTGGACGGAAAGTGAGACCCAAGCTGTTCTGGTTGCCGCGCTGAAGCGACTAGTGGCACTCGAGTGCACTCTCGCGCAGCGCTTCGCTGAACACGAGTCGCCTTGTCGCCTGTTCTTGGAACGTGACGACCTGGAGTCGGTTCGTCTACTTCTTGCCTTTCGCGGAGAGGCTGCACCCTTGGAGGGTGAACTTCGCCGACTCGACGCCCATGGACGGAGCAAGTTTCCGAGAGTGTCCCGCGTCGCGCTGTGCCCATTCAACGACCGCTTGCGTCGTGCGAGCGCCATGGACCCGGAAGCATGGTGGGCATTGGCGGCAACTGGGGCGGCAAGTGAGACCTGAGCCCCAGATTCGGCAAGGTCTCCGTGGCCGGCGTCTTGAGATGGCGGTGAAGGCGCTACGCGGCCCTTGGTGTTGGCCGCGCGATGCCGAGGAGCGTGCCGCGCTCGCTGGTGAGCTAGAAATCCGCTCAGTGGATATCGTGTCGCCGCAAACAGCACTGGCGGTCTCAGTTCTCGGCGACTTGGAAAGCGCCACGCTTTGGGAGTTGTCGATACAGACTGAAGGAGGGACGCCGCTGGGTCGATCAGCGTTGGCCGCGTGGGCAGACGCCGGGGCTTGCCTCTGTCAATCCGTAGCCCTGTTGTGGCGATCCGTTCGCCAAGTGCAGTTGGCCGGCCCGCCGACGGCGACAAAGCTGCGTACCTTGCTGTTTTCGGCCAGCTCGACGCCTCCCGCCGAGACACATCTCGAAGGGGAGTCCTACGGCACTGTGTTTGCCCTGATGCAAGCAGCTGAGCTCTTGGGCCTTGCGATCCCGAGCGACGTCGCGTGCACTGGCGCCGTGTCAGCCGACGGCACGATCCGGGGCGTTATGGGCGTGAGGGAGAAGTCGCTAGCCATCGCGCTCGGCGCTCCGCGCGTCACTCGGCTCTTCGTGGCCCGGGAAGACGTGGCGGCCGCTGAGGAAGCGTTGGCGCCCTGCCAAGACGCGGGCCACCTGTCCGTCGTCGGTGTCGCCACGGTCGGGGCCCTTCTCGATGAGGTCTGGGGCGAACAGGTCCGGGAAGGCTTGATCAAGATGGGGGGCAGCTCGTTGGCACGGACTGAGATCGTCGACAACCTCTTTCACCTCTGCGTCGAGAAGGGGTGGAGTGCCATCAGCCACTTTCCCCCGGTCGTCTCAGCAATCGAAGTGATGGAGAGCGAATGGGCTGAGCTCGGCCAGTGGGATCGCGAGCGTCTTTCGATCGCCAAGGCAATCGCTCGACGACACATCGACAACTCGGGCCACATCACGTTGCCGACGCCCAACCAGATGAGTCGTCTGGTGGCTCCTCAGCGCGTCAGCTTCGCCGCGCAGGTCGTGCAGCAGTGTGCCGACACCGGAAAGGGCCAGACCGTGGAGCTTCGCTGCCTGGTTGATGCCCATCTGGTTCGGGGGGCCGACGCGTTTGTCGAGCACCTGGAGCTCCTTGGCGCCTGGGCGCGACTCGAGGCTGTTCGTGGTGAGGCGACAGTCGCCCTCGAGCACGCCATAGAAGCCGCGCTGGGCCTCATCGCCCGTTCTCGTCCAGCTGACGCGTCGCATTCGCTGAGCCTCTGGTTTCGTTTGGCGAGTGTGCTAGGAGATCAGGAGGCGCTTGAATCAGCCGAAGGGGTTTTTCAACGACTCCAGGCGCTCGGCGTCGGCTCGGTCTGGCTCAACGCCGAACGGGCCGTGGCCATGGCGCGAGTGCAGCGTTGGGAGATTGCCCACGACGCTTTGGCGGAGATTCTCCAAGAGGTAACGCTCCCCCACGACTACCTGCGCGCCATGTCCTACCGCTGGCTGATTCGGGAGGCGAGCGTCCAGGGCAATGCCTCCTGTCTTCTCTCCCGCTTGCAGGACCTCGCGAAGAGGGAGCGAGGGGCGGACGTGTCCTGGCGCCACAACTTCCGCATCGCAGAGGCGATGGTCGCACTCGACGACGAGGAAGAGAGCCTGGGCGTGATGAGCAAAGAGCGCGCCCTGGAAGTGATGCAGGAGTGCGACAGCGGTCTCGTGGCCTCGCTCCTGCGTGATTGCTCAGATCCAGTTGCCAAGCTGCGCGCTCACTATCCCTACGCGTAGTTGAAAGGCATGATGCGAAGAGGGCCCAAGCTTCCCTCCTCGCACAGCTTGGCGAAGCGGTGGTCGAGTCCATGGGTGTTCCAGGCTTCAGTGAGTGCCGCGGGGCGGGCCGCCATGAAGTCGTCGAGTTCGGCACCAGTCATCTCGCCGTTCTCTCGGAAGGCTCGTTCGAGAACGAAGGCCTTTGCGATGAGAGGCACTAAGCCCTGTCTGTCGGAGCCCTGTCCGGCGGTGACCAGGAGTGCTTCTTGCAGCGCCGTCGGACAGTCCGAGCCGAGGAGAAGGCTCAGTCGTCCACACAAATGCTCGTAGGGGTGGTCGAGGGGTTCGCTATCAACGAGCTCGCGCGCCAGCACGGCGGCCAAGGGTCTCGCCCACGACGGGGCCGGATCATTCAGCAGGTCAGCTGCCTTCAGCACGACATCGATGACGAAGAGATCGGCGTGAACTTCGCTGGGGACGGCGTCTCCATTGGAGAGCTTTCGAGCCACGCCAGCGGCGTGTTCTTCGAGCCATTTCCGCAGCTCGAGATCGGCGGGCAGCTCGTTGCTGTCGCCGAGACGGATGCGTTCGAGGTGGGCGTGCATCTGGTACACGCGCTGTCGCTGCTTGTCACTGGAATCGACGAAGGCGTCCTCGGCACGAGCGAAGTCCTCGAGGCCAAACCCCAACCAGGTGCTATCGCCCTCGAGGTGTGCCAAAAAGCACCTCGCCTGGCCTCGTGTACCAAGCACCGCGCCGAGATGCCAGTCCTGGATCTCGACCTGCCCCACTAGCACACTCCCTGCCGTGTTTCTCGCCTCGCGTGCTTTCACCAGGGTCGAACACCAATCCTCGGCTTCTTTAAAACGGTACGCATTCAGCTCTCCAACGGCCAAGCGGTTGCCAAACTCGGAAACTGCGGCCCAAACGGCATCGTCGCCGGTCGCAACCAGTGACCGGCAGCGTTCCTGAAAAGCCTCTCGATCGAGGGCCGGTTTGACGCGCCCTCGGTGGTTGTCAATGGAGATCGAGACGCTGTCGCACTTGAGCTGAAGTAAGCCAGAGGCGAAGGCATCCAGGTTCTTGGTGAAGCCTCCCGACGAGAGCCGTGTGCGAACTCTGTCGATGCGCAGCTCGGCCTCGTCGAGCCGTCCCCGTTCGTCAGCTAACTCCCTGGCGGCCTCGAGATCCATCTCTACTCGAGCGATGCGTGAGGCCGAGGAGTCCTTCCCTGGTGGCTTCGGCGGAAGGCGGAACTCGGGGGGAGAAGACCCGCCACCAGGCAAATCGCTGTGGAGCCAGAACCCGAGCTCGTGGGCTGTGCGAAGGCACGCCTCGGCATCCTTGCGGAACTGATTCGTCGTTGCAGCCCCGCTAGCTCCCCCCGGGTGAACCGCGTCGTTTCCCCGATCCTTGAGAGTGCGCAGTTTTCCCCAGACCGTGATTGTTATGTGGCCCAGATCATAGAGATCGCGGATTTGGTCTGCCAGCGTCGCCATCTGTGGCGCCGGGCCACCTGTTCGTGCCGCGAAGACGTGGCTCGTGAATGCTTCCGCGAACTGGCGGAGGCGGAAGAGAGCGAGATCTGGCTCTTCCCACAAGAACCGCTCTGCATCGGCGCCCAGCCGTGCCAAGGGCTCTGATCTCGCAAGGAACGCGAAGTTGCTCTCCACGGCTACTGGTTAGCACGAGCTGCCCTTCAAGAGCAACCTAAGTGTCAGCAAGACGACTTGCCCGCCGTCTGATGGGCGAGGACTTGCTGACATATGGATCGAAGAACAAATGCTCCTTGGGTTTCTGCTACTCACACCCGGAACTACCGGATCGGCGACCCGCTGATCGACTGGCTTGAGCTCTACGGCGAGGCGAAGGGCTTCGTCCGTGACACAGATCGGGACGGCTACGAGCCGCGAACGGATTTCGGGCGTTTCGTCGTGCGGAAAGGTCGGGAGTTCGAAGCGGCGCTCTACGAGGTGCTGGCGAACCACTTGCCCGGGCTTCATATCCGAAGCAATCGCCGCTCTAGCTCGATCGAGGACAACGTGGCCGACACGCTTCGGCTGATGAAGGAAGGTGTTCCGGCGATCGCCCAGGGTTGTGTCGCTCATGAGGCCACGAGGACCTATGGCTGTCCAGACGTTCTGGTGAGAAGCGACGTGTTGGCGCGTCTCTTTCCTGAAGACTTCCCGCTTGAAGCATCGACCGCATCGGCTCCGATCATCGGCCTCGTTGGCGTGCACTACGTGGTCGTCGACATCAAGTTCGCAACGCTCAGGATGAGTGCCAAGCGCAAGGTCTTGACGTCCTCTGGGTCGGGGCCGGCGTACAGCTCGCAGTTGTTCATCTACAACCGGGCGCTTGGGGAGATGCAGGGCTATGAACCCGCGGAGGCGTTCCTGATGGGGCGTGGCTGGGTACAGAAGAGCGGCGACGACAGGGGTCGAGGAGACAGCGCACTAGAACGCATCGCGGGGGTTCCGTTGCTGGCCGCCACCGGCAAGGGGAAGAGTCTGTGCGAGGTCACAAACGATGCAGTCGATTGGTGCCGACTGGTCAGAGAGCAAGGTCACCTCTGGGACGTGTTTCCGCGTCCAAATGTCCGCGAGCTCTACCCCAATATGGGGAACACCCAGGATGCTCCGTGGACCCACGCGAAGAAGGAGATCGCGCACGAGCTTGGTGAATTGACGCTGCTCTGGCAGGTTAGCGCGCTCAAGCGCGATGCTGCTCTCGAAGCTGGCCTGGCAAGCTGGCGTGACGTTGTCGCAGCCGATCAGGTCGGAGTTTGTGGAGAGAAGCAGGGGCTAGTTCTCGACGCCATCCTTGAGGTGAATGGGAGCCACTGCTCTGACCTCGTCCTCCCACCCATCGTTGAAGCGGGAGCCCAAGCCTGGGGCGAGTCTCAGCAAGTCGAGTTCTACGTCGATTTCGAGACGGTCAATGATCTCGATGACGACTTCTCGGCTTTGCCCTGGAAGCGCGGAAAGCCGCTGATCTTCATGATCGGTTGCGGCCATGTTGAGAACGGCGAGTGGAAGTTCGCTGAGTTCACCGTCGAGAACATGTCCGAGGCCTCCGAGCGCGAGATCATCACTCAGTGGGGGGATCACATGCGCGACGTCACGAGGCGGCTGGGGGCCTTCGACGGTCCGCTCGTCTTCCACTGGTCGCCAGCAGAGGTGAGCATGCTCTCTAGCGCATACAACTCTGCTCGAGCCCGACACCTCGAAGCCGACTGGCCGGATGTGAACTGGTTCGACTTCTTGACCGAGGTCGTCAAGAAAGAGCCCGTCGTCGTGAAGGGCAGCCTCGGCTTCAGTCTGAAGTCCGTCGCGAAAGCTCTCCATCAGCACGGGCTGCTTGAGACATGCTGGTCGGACGGGCCCACCGATGGGCTGGGTGCCATGGCCGCCGCTTGGTGGGCAGCTGCTGAGTCGAGAAGGAACGGTGTTGCCTTCCGCGAATCGGAGCTCATCCGCGAAGTCGCCATCTACAACCAGGTCGACTGCAAAGCGATGCAGGAGATCGTTCAGTACCTCCGCACCTTTCACCGGCCCCGACTCGTCGGAAGTGTCAGTACAGAGACCGTGCAGCGTCCCCAGGTGCAAGCGTCATGACTGCCCTGAGCCTCTTCCTTCTCTTGCTGGCTGTCCTTCTCGGGAGCGGGTCTACGTGGCTCATGCTTCGCCATCGCTTGAAGGAGCGGCAAGAGCACGTGGTGCAAATAGCAGAGGAGCTGGAGCAATCGAGGCTCTTGCTGAACGGCGCTGAGGAGCGCCTGAATGCGGCCAGGGAACATGCGGAACGCCTTGACGCGCGGCTGGCTGATGGAGATGGCCGCCAGGACGCCCTTCGCGGCGAGGTAACGGCGCTGACAGCCAAGAACTCGGAGCTGACCGTGATCGCCGGACGGGTCTCTGAACTTCGCGTCGAGAACGAGCTTCTGCTAGCTGCTCGCGACGCGCAGGCTGAGGAGGCTGAGAAACTAAAGGTCCACGTTGCCCAAGTCCAAGCTCAGCTCGATGAGGAGCGCCGCTCCGCTGAAGAGAAGCTCGCCTATCTCCGGCAAGAGCAAGAGACCCGCCACGCTGAATCGGATGCGAGGCTCCTCGAGGCAATCTCCAAGGGGCAGAAACAACTTCTCGACGCGGCCGGGCAGGTTCTCGAAGCCAAGCACAAGGAAGGCGACCGTGAGCTCGAGAACAAGAAGGCGGCCATCGAGGCGCAGCAAAAGCCGATCCTCGACGTGCTGACGCAGCTCCGCGGCGAGGTCGGCGGGCTCGAAAAAGCCAACTCGGAGCGCGACGGCCAGATCGCGCAGATCCTCTCGAGCCTTCGCAAGGAACAGGGCCAGCTCGTCGCTGCGCTTAAGAAGCCTGCGATTCGAGGACGCTTTGGCGAAACCCAGCTCAGGAATGTCGTCGAGGCCGCCGGGTTGGTTGAGCACTGCGACTACCTTCAGCAAGGCACCCAGGAAACGGATGACGGTCCCATTCGTCCGGACATGTTGGTGCGAATGCCGAGCGAGCGCTGCATTATCGTTGACGCAAAGACGCCACTTTCGGCCTATCTTGAAGCGGTCGAGACTGAAGACGATAAGGGCCAAGGTGCGCTTCTCGACCAGCATGCTCGGCAGCTTAGAGACCACATCAAGAAGCTCTCAGAGAAGTCGTATTGGTCGCGGGTAGATGGTTCGCCCGAATTCGTCGTGATGTTCCTGCCCTACGACTCCATCTTCCAGACGGCCCTCGAGAGAGACAGCTCCATTTTCGACTTCGCGCTCCAGAGCCGTGTCCTGATCGCCACGCCCATGACGCTGCTCGCGGTCTTCCATGCCGTTGCCATGGGCTGGAAGGAAGAGCGTCTCGCTGAGAACGCGGCGGAGGTCTGCTCGCTCGGAAGGCAGCTCCACGATCGGCTCTGCACGTTCGCAGGGCATCTCGCTAGGGCTGGCATGTCGCTCGACAAGGCAGTTGAGAACTACAACAAGGCCGTCGGCAGCTTTGACCGAAGGGTCCTGAGCACGGCGAGGCGGCTGGAGGAGTTGGACGCCGCGTCGGACAAAACCCTGCCGCACCATATGGGGGTCGAGCGGGCCGTCAGGACTCTGCCTGCACGGGCACTTGCCTCAGGGAAGACTGGGGAAGCGTTCGCGTAGATGGAGCTCCCGCAAAGGTCGCTGGCTCCCTCCTGGACTGGAGCAAATCTCGCCCCTCTCCTGCTGACCCTTATCAGAGCTTCCCCAAACCCGAGGAATCCGCTTGGCTCACTGCCGCGCGTCGCCGGCCACGCTGAGCGCAGCCTGAATGTCGATGGCATGCTTGCCCGTGAACCGTATCTCGAATCGCCTCCCGTCGAGGACCACTGCAACCTCCGCGGTGCCCTGCCCTTCGGCCACCTCAAGCTCGGCAAGGGACCGGATCAATTCGTCGTTGCTCGTCGTGCGCGCGTGCTTGTATAGCGCCGCACATAGCGGGCATAGCGCCAAAGCGTTAGCCCTATGCACATGTCTACGCTTCGTCACTACCTGGACAGCCTCAAAGTACCACTGTCCGCCCACCTTGAACGGCATGGGCAGGTGGCAGGCCTGACAGAACATCTTGCCGTCGCTCGTCGTGTAGTGCCCTCGAAGATATGACTTCGCTTCCTCCGACGCGACGGCCTGCCCGCCGACGACGCTGCGAGAACGGATCTCGGTGCGATGTTCTGGGGCGTCAAACGCGTCGGACGCGGCGATAGCGCTCCGCCTAGCGGGATCGTCGGACGCCGACTCGGGGAAACGCGACGACGCTTCCCGTTCGCGGATTAGCGCCAAGAGGTCTTCGTTGGTCATCCCAGCCTGCTTCGCGGCGCGCAGGACGTCGATCCCGCCTGCGGCGAGACCTTCGCCGCGCAGGAAGGCATTCACTCCCTCCTCACGCTGTCGGCGCCGGGCAGCGTCCGCCCCGAAGCCGAGCTTGTGGACCAGAGATCTAGAGCTGGCTTTCGGGCGGTCCCAGGCCTCCGGGAGGGCTTCGTAGGTTACTTCGCGCGGTAACTTCAGGTCACCGTCACGAGTCAATACCCACGCCACGGACTTAAGCCTCCGCGCGAGCCTCGAATCGAATCGATACTCCGAAGCGGTCGCGTTCGCGCAAAAGACAGCATCGGCCTTCTCGGCTGTCGTCTTCAAGACCGTTTGCCAGAGCGTCCGAAGTAGGTTGGAGTCGCCGGCCTCAACGATCGTGCCGAGATCCGCGATGTCCCAGTCAATCTCCACAGTGTAGCGGCTGCGATTCTTGTTTCTCCACCATTCGCGCTTCATCTCTGGGTTGTGGTTCACATTCGCGCGGACGATCTCGACCCGGGTCTGCGCACCAACTAGTTCCAGGAACTTCTCAACGTCCTCGACTTCCCTATAGATCCCGGGGACGGCATACCGTTTCGGTGCCACTGAGAAGAAGTCGTCCTCATTGTCATCACACTGGGCCAGGTCCCAGCGATACATCGCGCTGAATCCAGTGTCCTTGAAGGGCGTGTCGAGGTAAGTCTTTGTCGGCCTGGTCCAGTGCAGGTTCCCCCCTGGGTCGGCGATCAGCAGGAACGGGACTGCGCCAAACATCGCCCTGGCAGATTCTCTGTGGTCGAGCGCGTACCGAGTGAAGGCTCTGACGTCATTCAGATGCTTCTCCAGATCATCACTGTCCGGGACAGGACGACCACCCTTTTTGTATGCGACCAGGCGCCGCTCGATTCGCGCAGTCTCGTCCCAACGGCGCACGCCGGCGGCGTCGTAGAACGCCTTCAGGTCTCTGGCGCGATCAAGCTCCTCGTCGTCTTCGAAGAACGCAAGCGCGACGGGGACCCTTGCCGAACTCCTGTCGTCGCGGCTGGAAGGGAGGAACACCTCCGGTCCTTTGACGTGGACATGTTTGCCTCGCCTAGCCAAGCGGACTAGTGGAACGGTCTCCAGGTCAATATACAGACTGTCCGAATCGAAGCCACGCCCAAGGAGCCGGTATAGATTAGACATCTGCGAGTCCGGTTTTGTGTTCAGCCAGTCGAACCAACCGGGCAGGTACGGGTCGTGGGGATCATCGACGTCACGGGCCCTGTCGAGCGCCTGGTCAAGTTCGGCCCAGCCAAACTCGATCGTGTCCAGGCTACCGAGGAATCTACCGGCGCGGCCATCACGATCACGAACCCACCTAGGTTCCCGTTCGGTTTCGATCCCAGCGAGCGCCAAAAGATACTGGAGATCGGCGACTATCAGCCAATTGCGGAACTCGCCGGGACTGGACACGAGATCGCGAGCCGCCCCGAAGCCTCTTCCTCTTACCGGCGTGATCTCCAATCCATTAAAGGCCTCGAAGATTGCGTCTCTGATCACGTGATACTTCTCTCCCACCACGTCGTCCTCGTTGGGGAGCGTGGCTAGGAACGAGTCGTTGATCATCCCTTGCTCTCGCAGTCTTGGCAGAGCGCGCACAATGACTTCACCAATATCCGTCACGAGTTGCACGTTGCCGGGGTCGTCGCGCACACTGTCTCGTGCGACGGTTGAGGCGAACGGCGCGTGAATGTGGAACTTCAATCCCGAGAACTCCTTGACAGCCGGGAAATAGATGGAGACATCGCCCTGATCGAGACCGATGATCGACCAAACGGTTTTCTCTGTCACCGCGACCGAGGGCTTTGCGCGGGCACGACGCTGTTTGGGCGGTTCGCCAGGCTCGAGCTTGAATGCTGCCGCGACCGACAGCGGGTTGGGTCCATCGTGATCGACGGTGGCGTCGCCAACGAGACGAAGCCAAAGCGATTCCTCGGACCCATCGTCTCCGGATTTCTGGATCGCAATGACCTGATTGTCGCGGTCGCGGTCTTCCCGCTCGATCCTCCCTCGTGTGCCGTCGTGGAGCGTGTACTGGATCGTGCAGATGTTCCGGAGGAAGAGCAGAGTCTTCTCGTCTAGTTCGACCAAACCCCGCGCGATCTCCTCAGTCGCGACGGCTGCCGGCTTCTCGTCCCGATCAAACGGGAATCGGAAAGTTGTCCAACCAGCTCTCGAGCGACCCTCGACTCGCTCGTTGACGAACAGATCCTCGATCGCGAAGGAGAACTCGCCCGAGCGAACCTCCGGACGACTCGTATAGGAGTAGACGGCCTTGAAGCCGACTCCGAACTTGCCGATCTGGGTTGGGTCGTCACTCTTGGTCGAGTCGCCGATGTTGGTGATCGAGTCGATGTCGTGCAGTGAGAACGCCCGAGTCCCGTTGTGCCGCACCTCGAGAACGTGCGGCTCGAGTGCAAACTCGACCACCGTCGCCTCCGCGTCCTCAGCGTTTTGCAGGAGTTCGTAGATGAAGTGGGCGTTGTCGGGGTACAGCTCAGACAGGAGCCGTCGGATTCCCTCTTCTAGGCCCCTCTTGCCCCTATGTGCCTCTACAACCCGTCGTCCGGCTTTGGCAATGCTCTCAAAGGTGAGTTCACTCACTACCAACGACCTCAATGACGCCCGAGCAGAGGGGGGTCGTGGTTATGTCGCATCGGGCTTTACTGAGTTCGAGGCGTTCGGACCGAGTCGCGAAGTCGTCCTCCACCGACCGCAACTCCGATTCGCGCATCCGACGGATGTTGTCGTGTGTTGCGCTCCCAAGCTGGTCTTCCAGAATCTGGACCCTCGACTTGTGGGTCATCTTCAGTGACACGATCTGGCTCTCAACGCGGTCGCGAGTTTTCTCGATGTGGTCTGCACGGGCGTTTGTCCATGCCTCGTAGTGGCGCTCGTCGAGCGTCTTCAGCGAAGCGGACGTCGTGGGCCCACCCGTGTCGAACGCCTGCACGAGTAGGTTGCTCAATGCCTCGGAGTATTGCTCGGGCTCTGCTACGAGAACCACCTCGAAGTCATCACGGGCACCGAGGTACGTCCACGCGTGAATCGAGACCGAGTACGCTCCGGCTGGAACAGCATCCGACTCGACTTTGAGGGCCACCGTGGTGTCGGACTCGAAACCCTGTTCGCTTTCAGCAGCGGCCCGGACCAGTGGGTGGATCGGCGACAACAACTCGAGGCCACTACTGTCAGCCCGGGCCGGATCAAACGTCAAGCGAACGCTCTGCTGGGTGTCGTCACTGAGCCAACGTTCCCATGTCGTGGAGCCCCGTTCGCCGAGAGTCCGGTAGTCGTCGAGCAAAGCGAGGCGCAGATCCTTGCTGGGCCGCAAGACCGAAACTGGCCGCTCGAACAAACCTTCGGCGCGCTGGTAGCCACGGGTCAGAAGGTACATCCTCACGAGCCGAGCAAGCTGTTCGGGCGCTAGCCACGGACTTGCTGCCTTCTCGACACCCTCGTCGTCGAGTTTCCTCAGCGAGAGGCCAAAGAGCGAGCCCTCGCGCTCCTCCAGCGCCTCGTGCTCCTGAATCCGGCTGATCTTGTTGTCAGCGAGTTGCCTCAGTCGCTCGTCGCGTTCGGCGTCGGTCAGCTTCAAGTCTTCACCGATTTTCCGGAGCTCGCGCGTAAGCTCACCAAGGATGGCTTCGCTTCCGCCAAGAGCGCGCCGGAAGACGCCGATGCGCTTCAAGCACCGGTGGTAGATCACGGCGTCAACGGTGCCAGCAACGACGAGGTTCTTGATCGCGACGGACTCGCTCTTCTGGCCGCGACGGTCAATACGGCCGATCCGCTGCTCGATTCGCATCGGGTTCCACGGGATGTCGTAGTTCACGAGCGAGTCGCAAAACTGGTAGTCAAGCCCCTCGGTCCCGACCTCGGACGACAACAGGACGTCAAGCGCCTCCGGGTCCTCTTTGGGTCTGGCAAACCGGGCGCGAAGGTCGCGTCGCTCGTCGTCGGGAACATCGCCGTGCACCAAACCGACACGGACCCCCAGTCCCTTCGTGTTCCTCAGGACATAGCGCAGCGTGTGGCGGAAGGTGCTGAAGACCAGCACCTTGTTGTTCGGAAGTCCCTGCTTCTCCCTAACGAAGCTGGCTAGGGCAGCGAGCTTCGGGTCTTCGGTGAGCTTGTTCGCGCGGGCAGCAATCTCCCAGATCTCTGCATTGAAGCTCTCGAGTTCTGAGGCGTCGAACGAGTCGATATCAGCGTCTGCTTCGCTCAACTCCTCGGCCGAGAGCTTCTGCTGAAGCATGTCTGCGATGAAAGGGCCGAGACCGTTGAGGCAACTGGCTGCTTGGCGCTGCAGTGTAGAGAGCACGAAGTCGAGTGACCCGCCCTGGCCTTTGCTGGTCGCGATCCGGCCAGCAAGGTCCAAGAGGTCCTGGTGAACAGCCGCCTGAGCAGGTGTGAAGTCGACCTCGAGGGTCTCCGGCTTGCGGGTCGTGAAGGCCCCGATGTCGCGACGTCGCGTCCGGTTGATGAGTCCCGAGAAGGAGTTGAGCGACTGGGAAAGACGCAGCGCCTCTACGCGCTCGCGATCGGAAGGGCTCTCGAGCTCCAGAAGATCCCGCAATTCCTGGGCCCGTGGGTCCTTGACGAGAACCCGGCTTCCCCACTCGGTCTCCAACGCTCGCGCCAGGCCTTTTAGCGCGCTGGCTGCCCATCCCGGGGACGCTGCACGGACGGCGCTCTCGACCGCCGCCAGGAAGCTGTTCGGCTCCCGCATCAGATCGAACGTATGCGCCTCAGTGAAGACGTCGGGACGGAGCAGACGGAGGAGAGTGCGGAGGTCCTCGCTGCCAGTCTGAATCGGTGTAGCCGACATCAGGACAGCCGCCTCAGCGGAGTCGAAGAAGTACTTGACGACTCGGTGGCTCCATGTGTCGCTGTTGCGGACATGGTGCGCCTCGTCAACGATCACGAGGTCGAACTTCACAAGTGGGAACAGCGAGAGCAGGCCTGGGCGCGGCCTGCGCCCCGAGTCGTACCCGAGCAGCAACCTCTCGTCGAGCAAAGAATAGGGAAGGATCGCTTTCTGAAAGCGCGCCGGCCAGCGGCCCTCGGCGCGGACTTCGTCGATACAGTGTCGCAACGTCGCGCTGTCGAGGTGTGCGAAGTCCTCATCGAAGCGTTTGAGCTCTCTCCGCCACTTGTCCTCGACAACCAGAGGCTTTGGGCAGATGACGAGAACGGAGTCAAGGCGCTGACGCGCTTCGAGCTCCTTGATGATCAGTCCCGCCTCGATGGTCTTGCCGACGCCGACGTCATCCGCGACGAGGAGCCGCGGACGGTCGGCGCTGATCAGTTTCATCACTGGTCGGTACTGGTAAGGCTCGTAGTCGATCCGCGCGCTGTTCAGCGAGTACAGGCGGGTGATCGACGGCTGCAGCACGTGAGCGGCAGCGAGCCGAGCCTTAAAGTCCTCGGCGCATAGATGCTCGCCGGTGGACGTCTCGACCCGTTCGACCTGCGACTCGAAATATGCCTGCGTCAGTTCGCCATGAAACACGGTCACCCGAGACTGCAAACCAGAGCCGCGGACCTGAGTGACTACACCCGTGAGCTCAGGGCGAGCCTTCACCCGAACGAGATCGCCACGAGCAAGGGTGGGCGTAGTCTCGGCGACCTCGCTTGAAGTTGGCGCTGGCTTTGGCGCTGGAGCGAGAGCCGTCATAGCCGCAGCCCTTGCCAGGTCAAGCTCGTCCGCCTCGGGGCTGCCCGGCGCGAGCGCGGTGGCCAGGAGCGCAAGTGTGTCGATGTCGCGGTACAAACGGTCGGCGCTAGGCCCTCGACCGGGGGCCTCATAGGCCCAGCGGTTGCGAACGCTGGATGCCTCCTTGAGCCAGTTCCGTGTTTCGTATCCGACCAGGCTGCGCTGGCGGAACAGTTCCCAGTTGCGATCGACCACGCGCAGTAGAGCCGCCGTGTCGAGATCTTCAAGGCGAGTCCAACGATTCTCGTCAACGGCGGCCCGCTGCTGATAAGACAGCTTTGCGAGGACACCTCGAACCCACCAGTCGGATCCGAGCGCCGGTAGCTCACGCTCGAGGAACTCGCGAAGTAGTCTGCCAATGGTTGCCAGGTGCTCGCGCATTTACTCCTCTTCGATCATGGCGCAGGGCCACTGCAAAGACTAACGACTGTGGCCAAGATCTGGGGAATGCAGTTCTTTCGCCGATGACGAATGGACCGGGTAGCGCGCGCGGCGCATGCTTCTTCGGGCGCCAGTCTTGGCTTCAGCTCGTCACACTCAGCCGATCTTGCTAACCGCTTCTCCGTCAGGCAGGGACTCGGCGGAAGTCACTTCTCGAGACAGATGACACCATGACCGCACGCATCCTCGAATGAGCAACGTGAACAACACCTTCGTAGACCCACGAACTCGTCCTGATCCGAAGGACACTCGTCCCCCTTTTCGAATCACGGGGGAGGTGGACGAGCTGAGTGAGTTCCACGACCTCTGCCGCAAAGGTCGCCTTTACGACATTGAGCGGTGGATTCAGGCGGGCCAACCTCTCCAGCTTCGCTTTGAACAACCACAAGATCGACCGCGCGGGTTTCACACGGCGCTCGAGATCGCGCTCGACCGCCGCGATCACTCGCTCGTCCTACTTCTGCTCGCCAACGGATACGACATAGGGGCGGAACCCGCCTGCCCTCTCGATAGGGCACTGAGACTCAGGCGACGGGACCTTCTCGACTTGCTTCTCGAATGGGGTGCCGATCCTCACCGTGTGTGCCTGGAGACTCTCTGCGACACCTACGATTCGGAGCTCTACGAACGGTTTCACAACCTCGGCGTCGACCTCACTACTGACCACGCACTCGCCCACGCTCTCGGCTACCACACGAGCAACAAGCCCCTATTTGGCTTTGCCAAACGGCACCGCGAGACCAATCCCAAGATCCAGTCACAGCTCAACATAGCGCTGGCACATCATGCTGACGAGGGTTCCGAGAAGGGTGTCTTACTCAGCCTTTGGGCCGGGGCGGACCCGCACGCGGCAGTACCCTATCTGAGCCATCTCCACATAGTCGACGAGGATGACGAGGGCTCGAGCGCTATTCATCGGGCGTGTGGTTCTGGCCACGCAAACATCCTCAAACATCTAGGACCGGACCCCGCACACGACAACTTCGACCGGCTCTATGGCTGGGCGCCGAACAAAGAAGTGGTCGAAGTACTGAGCCGATTGGCTCCACCGGAGAATCCGTCCCGAGTTGTCGTCAGGCAGCTCTCGCGAGCGGCGTGGGGCCTCCGGGAACAACGACCCGTCGAGACGCTCGAAGCACTGTTCCTTGCAGGAGTGCGCTGGCATTCGAGTCCACAAGAACGGATCGGCGAAGTCCGTCGCGAACTCCTAAAAACCGACGAGAGGACCTTCGCCAGACTGATGCAGGTGCTCGGAACCGACGACTACTGTTCGCAACCAGTGCTCACCGAGCTCGCGCGCACGCAGAGCATTCGCCGTCGCATGAGGCATGTCGGCCTGATTCCCGGGAAGGCCGGTGAGCGCAGCGAGTTCGACCGCAGTCGACCCAAGAGAGCCCGAGACGTCCTAGTGAAGTTCGGTCTCGAGCCGGCGCGGCCACATCGCAGCAAGACCACAACTACCCCGCAGCCGCGGATCAGCGCGACGACGTCGATAGGTGTTCCGCGCCGTAAGTCGCGCCTGATTAGGCTCGACCGGTCCACTCTCTTCGAACGCGTCTGGAGCACTCCCGTCGAGACGTTGGCGAAGGAGTGGGGCCTCTCGGGACGGGGGCTAGCGAAAGCGTGTCGTCGTATCCAGGTGCCAGTGCCACCGCGCGGCTACTGGGCCAAGGTGGCGGCGGGCAAGAAGGTCACTCGGCCGAAGCTACCGGTGCAGCGGTCAGGTAGCGACGAAGAGGTCCTGATTCGTGTGCCGCTGGCTGAAAACGAGAGCGAACCATCCAGCTAGTGCGCGACCTTCCGGCAGTCGGTGCCTGGATGACCAAGGAGCCGTGCCGCGTGACTACGGTTCGTTCACGTCACGGAGGACGCTCAACTCAGGCAACCGACCCGCCGGCAGCCAATGCGTTCAGCGGCGGCACACGTTTTTCCACCCTTCCGAAGTCGCCGCCGGCAGAGTTCTCGCGGGGGGAGCGTGCCCAAATCAAGTTCACGATGTGAGCGAGGACACCGCCGTTTGGTACCTACCAGGCCAGCTCCGTCCAAGCTGGTACCTTTCTGGTACCTATTTTGGTTTCGCGAGGAGACGGGTCGCTGCAAAGGCTTGACTTTGTTGGTGCCCAGGGGCGGATTTGAACCACCGACACCCTGATTTTCAGTCAGGTGCTCTACCAACTGAGCTACCTGGGCGACCAGCCCGCATTTCTAGCAGCGAGCGACGGGGATCGTCAACCGTTCCGGCCCCCGAACGCCTTCAGTTGGTGCCTTCGGGCGACTCGACGCTTCCGCCGGCCCGCAGCCACGCGCCGAGGCCGCCGCTGAGGTGGCGCAGATCCTTGAAGCCGTAGCCGCGGAGAGTGTCGAGGGCCAAGGCGGAGCGCTCGCCGAAGGCGCAGTAGAGGACGACGCGCTTCTTGTCACGCTGCTGGATGTTCTGGAGAGTGTCGCCGTTGCAGAGCGCGCCTTCGAGGTCGAGATAGGGACAGTGCAGCGACCCGGGGATGACGCCGTCACGACGGCGCTCACCCTTCTCGCGCAGGTCGAGCAACGCGACGCCGCCACCTTCGACCTCACGGAGCAGCTCCTCGGCGTCGACGACTTCGCCGGGTTGGAGGTACTTGGAGAGGTCCTTGCCCACACCCTGGTTGGCGGGGACGGCGACGTCCATCATCTTGGGGTCGGCGAGGTTGAGGCTGTTCATGATGTCGGCATACTGCTCGGCAGACGAGACCTGCAGGCGCGGGTTGTGGGCAGCCTCGTAGGCGAGCGTCGAGGCGGTGTTGCCGCGGTAGTCATGCGCGGGATAGACGAGCAGCTCGCTGGGCAGCTTGAGCAGTTTGTTGAACAGCGAGTCGTAAGCCTGGAACGGATCACCGTTCTGGAAGTCGGTGCGACCGGTACCGCCGATGAGCAGCGCATCCCCGGTGAACACTCGATCGGGCATGACGAAGCTGTACGAGTCATCGGTGTGCCCGGGTGTGTACAGGGTGCGCAGCTTGATGCCGTCGACGTCGACGACTTCGTCTTCGCGCAGCCTCATGGACACGACATCGGCACCGGAGCGCTCACCCATGACAGTGACGCACTTGGTGAGGTCGCGAAGTGCTCCGAGTCCGGTGATGTGATCGGCGTGGATGTGCGTGTCGATGGCCTTGACGAGCCGTAGATCGAGCTTCTCGAGAAGATCGACGTACAGCGAGACCTGCTCGAACACGGGGTCGATGATGAGGGCCTCTCCGCCAGCTCTGCGCGCAAGGAGATAGGTATAGGTACTGGAGGTGGAGTCTTGGAGCTGCTGAAAGATCATGGTCTCTCCTGGCTGGTCGTCGCGGCGACGACGCGAGTCGTCCCAGAATAACGCCGAGTGTCCCCGACACAGCGGAGCAAGTCTGGACGACCGAGCCCCGGTATCGATGGGCACCGATAAGTGCTTGTAGGCCATACAATTGGCTCGCCTCGGCACGAAACCGCACCTCGCCTCTTCCGCCATGACCCCGACGTCTACAAGACGCTCCGAGCAACACCCTCGTCTCACCATGGTCACGTCTCGCCTTCTCCGTCTGACCCTGATCGTGGCCGCCAGCTGCCTGCTCATCGGCTGGACCCCCAAGAGCCAGATCTCATTGGGGCTCAAGGCGTCTAGCATCACGCCGCGTGACTTCGCGCGTCAGCTGGAACGCCACAAGCGCGTCTTCCAGGAAGGGCTGATGGAGCCCTTCAGGACTTCCGATCCGGTGTACCACCACCAGAATCCCGACGGCAAGGGAAAGCTCCGCGCAGCCATCCTCCAGGAGGTCAAGCGAACGATCGCCATGATCGAGCAGCACCGTCCGTTCGAGGAGATCGTGCGTCAAGCCGGGGTCGTCACCCACTACATTCACGACGCCAACAACCCGCTCAACTGTTCGTCGGCAGATCCCCAGGAAGGGACCTACTACGCCGACTACCTGAAGTACATGCAGAGCGCCGAGCCGCGCCTCGAGGTGTTGTTCTACGGACTCTCGCCCGAGCTCGAGCGCGGTGACGTCGGCGCGTTCATCGACCGGACGCTGGAGCGTTGCCGCAAGCTCTACCCACTCGTCGGCAACGAATACCGGCGCGTGGGCAAGCTGCCAGGCACCCGATACTTCGACGATCGTTCGACAGCCTTCGGGATTGCCGGGGTATCGACGAGTCGAGCCGTGTCGGATGCAGCCCTGATCCTGCGCTATATCTGGATCGAGGCTGGTGGCGCGGACTGGCGCTCGCCACCAAAAGAAGGCAGCGGGAGGCTGTTTCGGTTGCCTAAGGATTAGGAGCCGCTGCTCCGATGTTCATCGGGCGGCCTCGCCCGGATTCCAGCCCGCGAGGCGGAGACCTTCGATGAGGTGGTCCGTCAAATTCGGGCTGAACGCGCGGCGCCGAACGAGCTCGTCACGTATCTCCATGGGGTCGCGCTGCCACAGTTCCTGCATGCGGGCGAGCAGCGGCTGCGCCTCCGCGCTTCGACCCAGCTGCCCCAAACACGCAGCCACGAAGAGAGGCGTTCGAAAGTCACCTTGCCGGATGGTGCGTGCATGGGCGAGGGCTTGCTCGTAGTCACGACCCTGATAGTCCTCGTAGAAGAAGGCCATGTTGATCCAGAGCGGTGGGTGGGGGTTCAGCTCGATTGCCCGAGCGACCATGGGTAGACCCTTTTCGAAATCTTCGAGCTGCGTCAGGTAGGTTCCGATCAGCCCAAGCCAGAGTGCGTTGTTAGGAGCCAGCTCGATGGCACGGTAGGACTCGACGCGCGCACGCTCGTAGTCCCCACGGAAGAAGAGCGTGAGAGCAAGCGTCCCGTGCGCGACCTGGCTCGCGGGTCCCAGGTTGACCGCGGCCTCTCCGACCTCCAGCGCACGGTCGAGCGAGTCGTAGGTTCCCGGCTCGTTCCAGCGATGGTGGTACTGCTCGGCATAGATGTAGCCAAGCCAAGCCTGCGATTCGACGTAGTCCGTCTCCGCGGCGACCACCTCCTCCAGACACGCCCGCGCAGCGAGGTGATTCTCCGCCGTATGAGACTGCAAGTAATGGTAGGCACGCAGGACACAGTCATAGCTGCGAAGCCTGGTCGGAGGTTTGGCGCGCGCCCCGGGGAGCTGCGAACGAACGATGGCGCCATAAGAACCCGCGGTTGCGGTCACCACTTGATGAGTCAGCTCGTCCTGCAGCTCGAAGAGGTTGTCTGGCGTTAGTCTGCGATCATAGGTCTCGGACCAGAGATTGGTGCCCGTGGCGCCTTCCGAGAGCTCGACCCTCAGGCGGATCGTGTCCTGAGACCTGCGGACCCTGCCGTCGAGCAGGAAGTCCGCTTCGAGAGCGCGTGCGACCTCGAGCGCGCCGAGGTCGGTGCCTCGGTAGCGCGACGTCGAGCTCCGGGCCAAGACGCTGAACTCGGGGTAACGCGACAGCTCGTTGATGATCTCTTCAGCGAGACCCTCGCCAAAGTAGTCCTGGTCGGGGTCCCCGCTCGAGTTCGTAAAGGGCAACACAGCGATGACGGGAGCTGCACGTCGCGCGGGTGTGCTCGGCTCGTCTCCTTCGTCCGTCTTTCCCAGAAGGCCCGCCAGGGTCATCCCGACGAGCACGATGACCATCAGAGCCCCGGCCAAGAGCCACCATCTCGTCTGCTGACCAGGCTCAGGGACAGTCTCGGACGTCGAACGCAGGCCGTCTCGCAGAGCGCTGGCGGTCGCAAAACGCTCCGCAGGCTCCTTTCGCAGCGCCTTCTCTGTGGCTTGGACCAACTGGCGGGGCAGGCGTCGGCTCGTAGCCGGCCAGGTTGGGGTGTGCTGCAGAATCGACTGGATGATCGCTCCCAGGGTTGCGCCCCGAAAGGCCTTCTCACCGGTCGCCATCTCGAAGATCACGGCACCGAGCGAAAAGACATCACTCGGCGGTCCAACGGGCTTGCCAAGTGCCTGCTCCGGAGACATGTAGGCCACCGTGCCGAGAACCGTGCCCGGCTGAGTGCTCGCGGCCTCCATCAGCGTCTCCGCGCTCTCGCCGACAGCAGACGACGACGCCTTGGCGAGACCGAAGTCCAGCACCTTGACTCGCACTCCGTCGTAGGTCTGCTGCAGGAAGATGTTCGACAGCTTGAGGTCCCGGTGAACGATTCCTCGCCCATGGGCAGCGCCTACCGCACTACACACCTGGTCTGCGATGCTGAGGACCTCCTCTGGCTCGACAGATCCGCGGGCGACGCGCTGCTCGAGCGTCTCGCCCTCGAGAAGCTCCATGACCAGATAGCTGTAGTCCTCCCAATCACCGACGTCGTAGACCTGGCAGATCCCCGGATGGTTGAGAGCAGACGCAGCCCTGGCCTCCCTCAGGTGGCGGTCGACAGCTTCTGGTGCCGCCGTGTTCTTCTTCACGAACTTGAGCGCAACCCGTCGCTTCAGGCGGGGGTCGTCGGCGGCCCACACGACACCCATGCCGCCTCGCCCGATCTCTTGCCGGAGACGGTAAGGACCAACTTCTCGGTCTTCCATCAGAGGATCTGTCACAGACATCGCTTGCAACGGAGTCTACGCCGTGGGCGCACTCGCCGAGCCATCGTCGGGTTCGTTGGAGCGAGGCGGGAGGGGCGGACTGGTGATCGTCGCCGAAGGAGGGAAGCGGGAGGATGTTTCGGCTGGCGAGGGATCTAGGCGGTCGGGTAGGGAGAGGCTGCGCGTTGTGGGACGGGAGTCTGGGATGTGCTGCGTGGTTGCGGCGGCGGATTTCGGTGACGTGGGTGGCAACGACGGCCCAGCGGTGGTTATCCGAACGCAAGGGCCGAGGTCCCTTCGGGAGACTCAGGGCTGGCTCTTCCTACGCGCTGGTCGGAGAGCGCGCTGCGATCGAATACCCGCGACCGGCACTTCGTCGGGATGACAGAGCGTTGTTGACCAAGGGTCATCAAGTCTGCGGCGTGCCGCAAAGGCGTGAGGGGCCCAGGGATGTGCTGCGTAGTTGTGGCGGCGGATGATGTGAGGTGGGTCGCTACGACGGTTCAGCGGTGGTCAGCTGAGATACCCGGCCGAGGTCCCTTCGGGAGACTCAGGGCAGGCTCCTCCTCCGCGCCGGCCCAACATCACGCTGCGATCAAATATCGCGACCGGCACTTCGTAGGATGACGACCCGGTTGATTGACCAACGATCATCAAGTCTGCGGCGTGCCGCAAAGGCGTGAGGGGCCGAGGGATGTGCGGCGTGGCTGCGGCGGCGGATGATGTGAGGTGGGTCGCTACGACGGTTCAGCGGTGGTCAGCTGTGGCGACTTGTCCGAGGTCCTTCCTGCGTGCCGAACGAACATCGCGCTCCGATCGAGCATCATGACTGGCACTTCGTCAGGATGACAGTGCTTGATTGACCAAGGGTCATCAAGTTGAAGGCTGCATGGGCCGAGGTCCCTCGGGAGACTCAGGGCAGGCTCCTCCTCCGCGCCGGCCGAAGAGCGGGCTGCGATCGAACACCACGACCGGCACTCTGTCGGGATGACTCTGGTTGTTGACATGGACACTGCTTCGGCCTTCCGGTCGAATAGTCTCTCGAAGGAGCGCCGCGATCAAAAGCAACGGCCGGCACCTTGTCGAGATGACACTCGAAACTGATGGCGACGCCGCGACGGTGTCGCCAGCGCTGCCCTACCCACAAGCACCCCCTCAAACAAAGCGCGCGCTCGTCTGTCGAGCGCATGCGCGGGATGACGGCGACGCTAGTGGGCTGCTATTCAGCAGCCCGCTAGCTAGTGCTTGAAGTGGCGTCGGCCCGTCATGATCATGACGATGCCGTACTCGTCGGCGGCTTCGACCACTTCGTTGTCTCGCTTGCTGCCGCCCGGCTGGGCGATGGCGGTGATGCCCGCCTTGCAGAGCTGCTCGATGCCGTCGCGGAAGGGGAAGAAGGCGTCGGACGCGGCGTAACATCCCTCGACGGGGAGCTGCGCCTTTTCGATGGCCAACCGGCAGGAGTCGACCCGACTCATCTGGCCGGCGCCGATTCCGACAGTCTGGTGCCGGTTGCCGACGACGATGGCGTTGGACTTCACATGACGTGAGACCTTCCACACGAAGTCGAGGCCGCGAAGCATGTCGTCCGAGGGTTGGAGCCTTGTGGGACACTCCCAGGTCGCGGGATCGTCGCGCTCTGCATCGGGAACCTGAGCGAGAAATCCGCCGGCCACCGGGCGCAGCTCGAGCTCACGGTCGTGAGGCGCGTAGAGCGGGCAACGCAGCACACGCAGGTTCTTCTTGCGGCCGTAGCGATCCTGCGCCGCCTGATCGTAGTCAGGGGCGACCATCACCTCGACGAACAGCTCGGCCATGGCCTCGGCGAGCTCGCCGCTCGCCGGTCGATTGATCGCCACGATGGAGCCGAACGCAGACACCGGATCGCACTCGAGAGCGCGCTCGTAGGCCTGAACCAGGGTCTCGCCGATGGCGACACCGCACGGGTTGTTGTGCTTGACGATGACAACTGCCGGGGCTTCGAACATGCTGACCAGCTTGCGCGCGGCGT
>JANQPS010001015.1 GCA_028285365.1 Thermoanaerobaculia bacterium
CGCAGCGACACCAACCCAGTCCAGCTGTAGACCAGGACGAAGACGAGACGCTGACCCACTCCGCCGAGGTCGCGATCCACCAGGACACCAAGTGTGACCACGAGAGTCGCGAGAGCCGCCACCGCGAGAGCCAAGAGCTTCGGCCACAGATCGGACCAACAAGGCGCCGCTCGAAGCCCTACGGACACCAGAACGATCCCCAGAAACAGGCCCGGACGCGCCACGACGTTCTGGACAGCGGCCAAGGTACTCGGATCTCGCGGATCCATGGCAGACGGAAAGACCACGCCAGCCGTGATGGCCACCGACGCCATGACAAAAAGCCACCGACCGACTCGCATCGAGATCGAGCCAGGCGCCACCTCTCTGAGGCCAATCGCCAGCCCGAGCCAGACCATCGCAAAGACGGCAAACGATGCAGCGCCCAGCACCGCGCTCTCGGTCTGCGAGTAGTCGCCAATGAGACCGCTCCTCGGATCGACCTGCGGCTCGAGTAGATGCAGACCAACGAACACGAGGGCGTGAGTCACGACAGCCGCAATCGTGAGAACCGGCGCGAGGCGGCCGCTCTCGCCCGGACCCTTCTGCTGCGATAGGGACGTCACTGGATCATCTGTCATGCCCAGGATCTGAAGTAGTAGGTCGGCGCGAAGCCAATGACGGTGACTGCGATTACGGCAAGGGCCAAAAGAACGTAGAAGGGAGTTCTCTTCACAGCAACCTCCGAAACGCAAGAGCTCCGATACGAAGGAACTCCAATACGAAAGAACTCCAATACGAAAGAGCACCATCCAGCTGGTCAGACCTCGAGGGACGACCTTCTCTGGCTATCGCGCGGGCGACTCAGTAAACCCGCAACGCTCCGAATTGCATTCAGAAGGAGCTCCGGGTCCCCGGTCTACAAACAGCGGCGACTACGACGACAGAGCTAGCTCAGCTTCGACGCCGCCATTTCGACGGCTTCGAGATCCGTCGTTCTCGAGTCTCTGGCTTCTTGGCGCTCTGCACGAGCTCGACGGCTTCCTTCTGATTGGTGTAGCTCAGCGTCTGCCATGCGTTCATCAGACCTTCACGAGAGCTTAGCGCCTCGGCCATCGCGCCTCTCGAGCGTCGAATCCCTGGCTACGCTCCAAAGCACTCCAAGAGCAGCCGACGCCCGCCTGCGCGCCCAGCCCTACCTGCGACGACCGTTGTGTGAGCTCAGGAAGCGGCGCTTCTGGAGGGCAAAGGGCGCAGCTGCTCGACGAGTCGCGGGAGCTGCTTCTTGAACTTGAAGTAGCCAGCGGTCGCAAACGGAAAGAGCTGACGCTCCCAGTTGTGCATCCGCAGGTCCAACCGAACTCCGTTCGATTCCAGGTGGTTCTCCAACTCGAGGAGTCGCTGGCGGTTCGCGCAACATCCTGGATCCAACGCGGCCACTGCGTCTAGCCGTAACGCGCGAGCCAGCTCCACGACGTCATGCGGCGACAGGAGCGACGCTTCGATGCCGGTAGCCTCGATTCGTTTCCTGGCGTCGACGACGGCGCCTTGGACGAAACGATTCGCGACCGTTGCCTGCTGGCGCTCCGGCGCCAGAATCGCCACTACGCAAGCCTCACTCAGAAACTGCAGGTCCGCTCCCAGGAGATCATCATCGGTGAGCAGCCAACCGACGCGCTCGCTTGCAGGCATCAGGGTGTTTGCGGGTGTGAGCTCTTGGAACTGACGCGCGAGATAGGTGCGCGAGTCGCTGATCGGGACAGCCGCTTCGTCGAGTTGCCCGGAGGGGTCGAAGCGACCACGCGTGAACTTGCGGATGTTGGCGGCCCGCGCAAGGTAGTGCTTGCCGCGGGTGTGGAGACCGGCAACCCAGCGCCAGCTCAACGTGTTGGATGCAGGGTCAGCGTCGAGCAGGTGACGGGCAAACCAGTCTGCACCCAGCTGCCAGGGGAGGCGCAGGGTGAAGATCCAGATACTCGCGACCCACATGCGCGTGTGGTTGTGGAGGTAGCCAGTCTCGCGGAGCTCGACTGCCCACTCGTCGAAACAGGCGATCCCCGTCGTGGCACCAAGGGCCTTTTGATAGGCCGCGCCGAGCCGGCGATCGGTCTCGAGTTGTTGTCTCAGTGTTCCGAGGTCGGCGAGGAAGTCCGCGTAGACCTGCGGGCGCAGATAGAGCCATCCCCGCCAGTAGGTTCTCCAGAAGACCTCCTGGAGGAACTTCTCGGCGACGGACGGCGAGTGCTCGTCGAGGACCGCACGGGCGACTTCGACCTCTGATACCAGCCGTCGCCTCACGTAGGGTGACAGGCCCGAGACGTTCTCACGACTTCGCCCGTCGTCGTAGTTGCGCGTTCGGGCGTACTCGCGTCCGGCGCGCCGCACGAAGGAGCGCAAGCGCTCGAGCCCAGCCGCTCGCGTGGGCAGCCAGCTCGAGGCGTCAGTTTCCGCCAGCTCGGCTGGACTCACCAGGTGCTGTCCGTCTCCAGAGCCCGCGGCAAGATCCAGGTCGAGCTGTTGCTCGCCCTTTCCGTCGTCAGGCGCGGGCACGAGCCCTCATCCACAGGTCCACTCTCTTGTCCATTCTCTTGTCTCTTGTCCATTCTCTTGTCTCTTGTCCATTCTTCTGTCTCTTGTCCATTCTTCTGTCTCTTCTCCTCAGGTCCAGCTTCGAGCAGATCACCGGCCGCGGATGCAACTCGTGCGAACAGACTCGAGCTCTGGTCGGAGCCGGCGGGAAGCCTTGGTCACGTCAGAGAGGGACTCGGACCCAGATCCACCCTTCCTTTTCGGCAGTTGCCCGGTCTTCAGGAGGCACTGCCCTCCCGACCAGGAAGTCGAGTCCGGCAAGCACGCAGATCAGCGCGTCGAGATCGTGATCGTTGGCCAATGCGGCCATTCGAACCTCATCAGCGAGGTCGATCTCCGCGTCGAGTGCCTCGAGGATCTCCTGGCGGCGCGCCCGTCTGACCGGATCCCGACCTTTGTAGGCCGAGTGCGGCGCGTCGAACGACCTCAGGGTCCCGGCTGGGTAGACCTCGATCACTCCGGTCTTGCGCCAGTCGGACGGCGACCAGATCAGCCCGAAGTCCTCACCCGTGAGACCTCGCAACTCCTCGACGAGCTGCAAGCTGCTCAGCGCCGTCCTCGCAATCCGGTCAGCACCCACGTCGAGCGGCTGTTGACCGATGTGCTGCTTCACCCAGGTGTCAGTCGCTCGCCGGAAGAGGCGATTGGGCTCGCCAAGAAGGCGTGCTCCCGCGTTGTGGCCCACCAGTTGCTCACCCAGAGCAGCTGGCCAGCCGAGTGGCGCATCGAGGGCCAGCAGGAGACGACGCTGCCGCGCCAACTCTCCTCCGATCCAGGCGGCGAGCGCTTCGGCGTGGGCTTCGAGCAACGTCCGGCAACGGAGTCGATGACCATCCCACAAGCCGCCAACCGCGCCTCGATTCGAGAGCTGCGTGGCACAGTCGACTCCCAGTATCGAGACTTCGCTCATCACTCACCCGCACCTGTCACCGGCAGCTCCGAGCGCGGCTGCTGCCTCACCGCATGATCGTGCCAACAGAGCGCCTGCTCCTCAGTCATCGGCGCCGGATGGCGGGCTCGTGGTCCAGTCCGACGTCACGAACCCCTCCTCCGCATTCCAGCCGAGCGCTACGATCTCGAGAGCCGTCGACTCCACGAGCGCAACAAACTCCGGGGTCAGCTGACTCCGACCCCCCGCATCCCACCACTGCTTGAAGCCAGGAACTCGGAGCCCACCGACCGCCCGTTGCAGCTCGCGCTGCCAGAGCGACTCCTCCACCGCACCGGAGAGGTGAAGGTGGTAGGTCGCCTGGATCATCGCGAAGTATTGCCAGCACCAGAAGTTGAAGGCGAGCTGCGTCTCCGCGGTCAACTGGCTCGAGTCCTCCGCTCCTCTCCAGAGGAGACCCGCGAAGTCGAGATTCTGCGCCGGAGTCAGAGTGACAGCTGCATTCGCGCTCACGATGTGCTGATGCGCCGAGGAGCGAATCCCCTGAGTGTTCTGCCGTACCTGGATCGACAGGTAGACGAGCGAAACGACGACGGCCAACGATCCGATGACATTGCCGAGCGCAGCCAGGCTCTGTAGATCCACTGTGTCCTCCTTTGTCAGGTCACTAGCGCCGTAGCCAAATCATGGCCAAGTCATATGGCCTGCTTACGACGGGTCTCGAGCGACATTCCCAACAGCATGAGAGTCAGCAGACCCAACAGAGTCTGCGTCCAACCAACAGCAGCGTCCGACGCTCGAGCGGGGCTGGTCGCGGAGTGCACCGGGCGTATCTGAAGCCCTCTCACGACGGCCATTTGATGTCCAAACGACGGTCTCGGTCGGGGTCCTTCACTTCGCTCAGGACGACAGGACAAGTCATTCAGTCGTCGGACCCGCGTACTACGCAACTCTCTCAGCCCGTCAATTGCCCAACGATCGTGGGGACATCTCAGAACGGTCAGGAAACGCACCTTGGCGTCTTGCGGAGACCCGCTGCCTACCCCCTCTAACGCTCCTGGCTTTCGAAAGCATCGAGCGAGCTGGCTACCGCCCAGACGAAGGCCGCAAGCAGGGCCAGAGCACCGTAGGTCGTGCCGGTCGCCAAGAGGAGCAGGCCGAAGAGCGCAACCAGACACTGCGCGACGCCAAGCAGCCATCGACGCAGGAACAACGTGCCGATGCCAGGCCAGACAACGACGTTGCCGAACAGACTCATCCATGCCGACTCGTTTGTCTGATGAGATCGAGCTGCTGCCATGATGTCTCTCCGCGTCTCGTGTCTTGCCGTCGCGAGTTGCTCTCGTCCAAGTATCGCACGCCGGAAGAGCGACGCTCCAAGCGCTAGGGCAATGCCGTTCGACCTCGCTTGGCGAGCTCGCCGGTCGCCGCGTCGAGATCGAGATCGGCCACGAGCAGGCCCTCTTCCCCGTACGGCTGATGACACTGCAACGTCCCGTCAGGACGGGCCACGGCCGATGTCGTTCCCGAGCCTTCACTCGCGTAGTTCACGGAAGCGAAGTAGCAGGTATTCTCGGCTGCTCGACACAGGATCGCCTTTTCGTGAAACGAGTTGGCAGGATCCGCAAACGAACTCGGACGATAGCCGCCAGGTTCGGCAACGTGTGCATGCGGGTGGAAGACCACATGAGCGCCTCTTCGCGCCGCCCACCTGACCGTCTCGGGGTAGCGCCAACCTTCGTGGCAGATCACAACGCCAAAGGTCAGCTCCCCTACGTCGAAAACCTTGCGTTCGCACCCCACACTGGGGTACGTCGTCTCTTCGGAGGGGTCTAGCTGAACCTTGTCCTGCCAGCCCAGAACGTCGCCATCAGGCCCGATCACGCAGGCCGTGATCT
>JANQPS010001021.1 GCA_028285365.1 Thermoanaerobaculia bacterium
GTCCGAGCGCTCGAAGAGCGCAACGCTGTAGCCGCGGGCCGCGGCATCGACCGCGATCCCGACCCCTGTGGCACCGCCTCCGACCACGACGAAGTCGAAGGCCGCACCGTCACGCCAAGATGGATCCTCCAGGCGGCTGAGCAAAGCATCCCGATTCATGAAGCGATGCTATTGGACTCGAGCCGTCACCGGGGATGTGGAAACTCCCGAGCGGGGATTGCGAGGGAAGAGATCGACTCGCGACGGTCGTTCGGGTGCTCAGACACCCACAGACTGCCTGGCACCCACAGACTGCCTGGCACCCACAGACTGCCTGGCGCGATTGGACTGCCATTGGCGCATGAGACAATGAGTCACCTTTCATGAACGCTCGGCCTAGGTCCGAGCGCTGGTCCAGGAGGAGTCGATCGATGAGGACGAGACTGACGTTGGCGGTCGTGGCCGTCACGCTCGTGGCAGCGCCACACCTGTCCGCTCAGAAGCCCGAGACCGAAGAAGGTTCGCCTTCTTCTGCTGTAAAGAAGGAGGAGGCCCCGTCGCCCCACAAGGAACACGTCTCGGGAACTGAGAAAGAGACAGCCCACTCTCGACTCCTTCCAGGCCGCCGCATCGTCATCGATCAGGAAACCGGGCGGCCGCGAACTCCTACTGCCGCCGAGCGGGCTCGGATGAGCACAAGTGACGCCGCCACGGTGAGGGTGCGCCGGCTGACCCAGACCGAGCTCCCGAACGGGCGGGGCTGGCGTCTCAACCTGGAGGGCCGGCTAGTTCACGCCGTGCACGCCACGGTCAACGACGACGGCTCGGTCGAGGTGGCCCACGCCCACGGCCCCGTCCACGCCTCGTCCAACGATGCGACATCCTCGAACCATGAGAAGCATGAGTCGCCCGAGACTCGAGAAGGGCCGGAAGCTCCTGAGAAGGCCGAGAAGCAGCCGGAGATGGAGGTGCAGCGATGACCTCTATCAATCATGCCAACCGCAGGGCCAACTGGATGCTTGCGCCGCTAACGATCCTGGGCCTGAGTCTCCTGCTCATCACGCCGTCTCACGCCGCCAACCTCACACTCGTTCCGATCGACGATCCAGGCGAGGGGTTCAACGATCCTACACCGGTGGCTCCCGTCGCCGGGAATCCGGGCACGACCCTAGGCGAGCAACGCCTGGCGGTGTTCCAGGCCGCGCTGTTCATCTGGGGCCAGACTCTCGCGAGCGATGTCAATATCCTCGTGGCCGCAGACTTCGATGATCTCGAGTGCGACCAGCAGGGGGGCGTCCTCGGTTTCGCTGGCGCCTTCAACGCATTCCGGAACTTCCCCGGAGCACCACGCCCAGAGACCTGGTATCCCTCGGCACTCGCGGACTCACTGGCCGGTGTCGAGCTGGACGAAGACCTCGCCCCCGGGGTGCCGGCACCCGACATCCTCGCCACGTTCAACTCTGCGGTCGACAACTCGTTCTGTCTCGGCACCGTCGATTGGTTCTACGGCATCGGCGTGCCCGCTCCCCCTGGAAGCATCGATCTCTTCTCGACCGTGCTCCACGAGATCGCTCACGGGCTCGGGTTCGCCACGTTCGTCGACGAGACGACGGGTCAGCGAGCGCCACCTACCGATCTCGACGACGCCTACATGCTCCACCTCCAGGATGCTTCGACCGGCTTGCTCTGGCCCGATATGACCGACGCCCAGCGTCGTGACTCGGCCATCGACACCGGCGACCTCGTTTGGGCGGGACCGAGCGCAACTGCAGGCGTCGGGTCCTTCAATGCTGGCGTCCATCCCGGCGGCCGCCTCCAGATGTACGCACCCAACCCTCTCGAGCTGGGCTCCAGCGTCTCTCATTGGGACATCGCACTCAACCCTGACGAGCTGATGGAACCGTTCGCGGTCCCAGGAGCCGAGGACATCGTGACGACGAGGCTGCTACAGGACATCGGCTGGGGCGTCCTGGGCTGCGAACCGGACGACGACACGCTGTGCCTCAACAACAATCGCTTCCGTGCCGAAGTCGTGTTCACCGACTTCAACGCCAATAGCGGCACGGGTATGACGCGCACCATTCCAGGCATCGGCGACTCGGGTCTCTTTTACTTCTTCGACGACGAGAACCTCGAGTTCTTGATCAAGGTCCTCGATGGCTGCGGACTGAACGACCACTTCTGGGTGTTCTTCGCAGCGACCACCAACGTCGAGTTCACGCTGTTTGTCACGGACTCGGTCACCGGGGTTCGCCAGACCTACTTCAACCCTCTCGGAACCTCTGCCAACACCGTCAACGACACGTCGGCATTCGCCACATGTGACGCAGCCGCAGCCCGCACCCCGGGCGCCGAGGCTTATCTGGCTCAGAAGCGTGCGAGCGAGATCGAGCGGGTCAAGGCCGAAGAGTCTGCCCGG
>JANQPS010001025.1 GCA_028285365.1 Thermoanaerobaculia bacterium
GCAAGGTTCAGATTCGCTGAGGGCGCCTAGTTGGGGGACCGACGCTCCTACTTCGTCCTCCTCTTCTTCGTCCTCGCTCAGATGACGCTGCTCGGAGCGCAAGTGCGCGACGAGACGTCCGGTCAGACTCTCCTCAAGTCGAGTGCCCTTGCCGTGGCCGCGCCACTGTTCGACGGCGTCGATCGGATCGCCATCGTTCTGGGCGAGATCGGAGAGGGGCTCAGCGATCGCGGACGGCTGCTTGAAGAGAACCGGCGATTGCGCGAAGAGATTGCCGCGCTGCAGCTGCAGCGAGCCAGGACCATGGGTGCAGAGACCCAGCGCGACATCCTGCTGTCGGCTTTCGGCTATGGCCTGCCTGAAGATCCGGAAGCGGTCGTTGCAGAGGTCATCTACGCCGACTACGCCTCGCTCCTTCAGACGCTGGTCATCCGACGAATGCCCGAAAAAGAGACGGGAGCGGGCGCCGCCGCCGACTTGGCGACGATGGAGCACAACGCCAGCGTGGTCAACGTCGATGGGCTGATCGGCAGGCTCGTGGCGACGGCCGGAGGTTACGGCCGAGTCCAGCTCATCACCGACCGAGCGTCGAGCGTTGGGGCGATGATCGAGCGGACGCGTCGGCAGGGCGTCGTTCACGGGGCGGGCGGGGCGCGCTTGACGTTGGACTACCTCCCCCTGCAGGCGGACGTGGAGGTTGGTGACCGGGTGCTCAGTGCCGGTATCGATGGTGTCTATCCGAGAGGTTTTCCGATTGGCGTCGTCGTATCGGTCGAGCGCGGTGACGAGTTGTTTCAACAGATCGAACTGGTTCCAGCGGTGGATTTCGCAAGTCTGGAGAAGGTCTTCGTCTTGCCACCGACTCGACTTCCCGCTGCGATGACCTCGCCGACCCTCGAAGAGTCCGAGCCATGAAACTGGCCGGCTACCTGGCGGCGTTGTTTCTGGCCGTCGTGGTTCACGTCGTGCTCCAGCGTTTTCTTCCGCCCGTGGCCCGCGTGGTGGATCCGTTCATGGTGCTCGTGGTGGTCTTTGCGCTCGAGGCCAAGCCGCTTGGCGGGATGGTGGCCGGCACCGCCGCCGGCTGGACCAAAGACGCCTTGACGGGTTCGTTCTTCGGCCTGCACGGCGTGGCACTCACCATCCTCGGATTTGTCGTCGCGCGGATTGCTCGGAGCGTGACCGCGAATCAGCCAGCGGTCATCGGTCTGCTGCTGGCGATCGGTGTGCTGGTCGAAAGTGCGACGCTGCTGATTCTCCTGAGACTGCTTTCCAGGGATGCGCCGCCGCCAGAACTGCTATGGGTCGGCGCGCGAGCTGGTATCACCGCACTGATCGGTGTCGTAGTGGTGCTGAGCGCTGGTCGCTCGCTGAGGCGCTTCGAGCACTGGAGGCGCATTCGGAAACGCCGCGTGAAGCTTCCGGGCTGAGCGTCTCGTGTCGAACCACTCCATCAGGTACTGCGGCCAAACCGGTTGGGGACTGACAAGCTCATGAGAAGAACTGTCACAATTCACCTTGCCGAGGCCCGGTCCGACCTGAGTATTCGTGACCCGAGATCGCTTCTCCGACCCAGCGTATGACTCTTCCACTCGAACAAAAGGCGGGTGATTACCTCGAGGAGTTGACTCTCCGGCTGTCGAGGCTCGGTTTCCTCGTGCTGCTCGCCCTGGGCACGATCGGGCTGGGTTACTGGTATCACCAGATCCTCCGGGCGGAGCGGTACGAGCGCCTCGCAGAGAACAACCGACTGAGGCGAGAGCCGATCACGGCGCCGCGCGGGGTCATCGAGGACGTGCGGGGGCGACTGCTGGTCGAGAACATCCCCAGCTACTCGCTGCTTCTCGACCGCACCCTCGTCCGCGACATCGACGAGAGTCTCGCGTTTGCAGCGTCGATGACCGGAACGCCCACCGAGGACCTGCAGGAGGTGTTCGATCAGCAGAAGAGCCGAAGCCGCTTCAGGCCCATGCTGATCGCCGAAGATCTCGATCTCGTGAGAGTTGCGCGGTTCGAGAGCATGGCGCTAGAACACCCCGAGTTCCGAGTCGAGGTCGAACAGCGGCGGCTGTATCGCCACGGCGAGCAAACAGGTCATCTGCTCGGCTATCTTGGCGAAGCGACGGCGGCAGATCTGGAGCGAGCTCCCGCGCAGATCCGGGCCGGAGACCTCGTCGGACGCGAAGGCATCGAGCAGTCGTACGACGAACGGCTGCGCGGGTTCGACGGCTTGCGTGAGCTGGTCGTCGATAGCCGCGGTCGCGAGATCGATCAGCTCGGGCGCCGACCGGTGACTCCTGGCCAACGCCTCAGGCTGACGATCGATCTCGACCTCCAGCAGGAGGCGCAGGAGCTGATGAGTGGCTCGGTTGGTTCGATCGTGGCGATCGATCCGCGGAGTGGCGCAGTCCGGGTGATGTTCTCGGGGCCAGGTTATGACCCCAACCTGTTCACTCGGCGTCTGCGCAGCGATGCGTGGCGAGAACTGGTCTCGAATCCTGATCGCGTGCTGCAGAACCGCAGCATTCACAACACCTACCCTCCCGGGTCGACGTTCAAGATCCCGATGAGCGTTGCCGGGCTCAGCGAGGGGGTCATCGATCCGGACGAGAAGATCTATTGCTCGGGATCCAAGAAGTACTACCAGCGAGCGCGGCGATGCTGGAAACGCGGAGGGCACGGCTGGATGGATCTGCGCTCTGCCATTCAGCACTCGTGCGACATCTACTTCTACGATCAGGGCCAGAAGCTCGGTGTCGACCAGATCGCGCACTACGCCAGGTTGTTCGGCTTGGGAACCCCGACCGGTGTCGACTTGTCGGGTGAACGCTCGGGCCTCGTACCCGATGTACGCTGGAGCCAGGAGAGTCGAGGACACCCCTGGTATCCGGGCGAGACCATTTCGGTGGCGATTGGCCAGGGCCCCCTTCTGTCGACCCCTTTGCAGATCGCCGTCATGACGGCGATGGTCGCCAATGGCGGCTACCGAGTCACCCCACACGTTGTGTCGGGCCACGGTACTCCACCGCGCTTGGTCGAGCTGGAGAAGACGGCCCTCGACATCGTGGCTGACGGCCTGTGGGCTGTGGTCAACGAGAACGGTTCAGGGGCGTCGGCGAGGCTCGTCGAGTACGAGATCGGTGGCAAGACCGGCACGGCCCAGGTCGTCGAACAGAAGACGTGGACCGACTCGGACGACCTGCCGGAAAAGTTCCGGGACCACGCCTGGTTTACGAGTTATGGGCCCTTCGACGCTCCCGAGTTGGTTGTCGTGGTGTTCGTCGAGAACGGTGGTGCAGGCTCCAGAACGGCGGCGCCCATGGCCAAGGCGATCTATGAGAGCTACTTTCAGCACAAGTCTGAGCGCCGCTGACGACGCGCCGTTGTCGCGCTCGCTCGGTGGGGTGACGTGGGGCCTGATTCTCAGCGCCGTCCTGTTGTCGACGATCGGCATCGGCGTCGTTCACAGCGCAAGCTCGGAGCTGCCGGTGGACTACCTGCCTCGCCAGGTCGTCTGGGTGCTGATCGGACTCCTGGCTCTCGGCTTCGGTGTGATCGCCGACTATCACCTTCTCATGAGGGTCGCGACGCCGCTCTACCTCATGGGTCTGGCTTCGCTGGTGCTGATCCTGGTGCTGGGACACGAGGCGGGTGGTGCTCGAAGCTGGATCGGCATTGCCGGATTTGGTGGGCAACCCTCCGACTTTGCGAAGCTCGCCACGGCTCTGTTCCTTGCGCGCTATCTGGGTGGAGTGAGGTTGAGGTTTCTCGAGCTGCGTCACCTCGTCATCTCCGCAGCCATCGTCGCCGTGCCGATGTTGCTGGTAGCCCTCGAGCCCGACCTCGGCGGAGCCGTGATGTTCGCGCCGATTTTCGGCGGCATGGTGCTGGTAGCGGGTGTCCGTGCGCGAACCCTGGCTCAGCTAGCACTGGTCGGAGTCCTCGCTGGCGGCGCGGTCTGGGCGTTCGGGATGCAGGACTACCAGCGCGAGCGGGTGAGGATCTTCGTTTCCCCGGAGCGTGATCC
>JANQPS010001033.1 GCA_028285365.1 Thermoanaerobaculia bacterium
GACTACGACAGCTACGCCATGCTCGACGTCACCGACAAGATCGTCGTCGCTCTACGCTACGTGCCGGAGGACCTCGAAGGTCAAGCCAGAGCCACCCTCGGACGCTACTCCGGACTGCGCTACAAGGCGCTTTCGGCTCGTCAGCGCGGCGCCAAGGCTCTCGTCGTGGTGACAGGACCTCATTCACCCAACGCCGGCGAGGTCATTCCCATGACCTTCGACACGGCCATCGCGGGATCCGGCATCGTAGCGGCAAGCGTCTCCGCAGAGGTGGCCGACGCCATGTTCCAGAAGGCGGGCAAGAGCCTGGCGGACGCCCAGAAAGCGCTCGACACCGGCAACCCCCACGAGATCGGATTTGCCTTGGAAGGTGTCGAGCTCGAGCTCGACGTGAAGATCGAGCGTGAGCGTGCCACGGGCCGGAACGTCATCGCCGTTCTCGACGATGGCAAAGACAACGGCGCCGCTCCGATCGTGATCGGTGCGCACTATGACCACCTGGGACAAGGTCGGACGGGCAACTCGCTCGCGCGAGATACCGAGGCCGACGCGATCCACTACGGCGCTGACGACAACGCTTCCGGAGTCGCCGCGGTGGTCGAGGTCGTTCGCAATCTGAGCGAGCGTGAGCGTCAGCGCGACATCATCGTCGGTCTGTGGTCAGGCGAAGAGCTGGGGCTCCTCGGCGCCAACGCTTTCGTCGACGAGTACGAGCTCGACGGTGACAAGGCCGTGGCATACATCAATCTCGACATGGTCGGACGAGAGCGCGAGAACAAGCTCACCGTCCAGGCCGTGGGTTCGAGTCCGATCTGGCCAAAGCTCCTCGAGCAGGCCAACTTCAGGGCCGGCTTCGACCTACAGACACACGACGACCCGTATCTGCCGACCGACTCGGCAGCCTTCAACCGGGTGGGTGTGCCCACGCTCAACCTGTTCACCGGTAGTCACGAGGACTACCACCGCCCGAGCGACACCCCAGACAAGATCAACTACGACGGCCTGGAGCGCGTCGTGGAGCTCACCAGCGCGATCGTGGACAAGCTCGCTTCCAACACCGAGCCGGTCGAGTTCGTCAAGTACGAGCAGACTCGCCAGCCCAGCGGCGACCGCGACACGGTTCGCGCCTTCACGGGAACGATCCCCGACTACGCGACCGAAGTCGAGGGCCTGCTCCTCGGGGGTGTGATGGCCGGTGGTCCCGCCGAAGAAGCCGGCCTACGAGAGGGTGACGTGATCGTCAAGTTCGGCGAGGTCGACGTCAAGAACATCTATGACTACACCTACGCGCTCGACGCCGTAAAGGTCGATGTGCCTCTTCAGGTGGTCTTCATGCGCGACGGCAAGAGAATGGAAACCACGATCACACCGCGGGCCCGCAACTGACCTGGCCTGGCAAAACGCCAAGCCAGGTCGCCTGCAGCTCCGCAGCTTGCAGAGCAAACTGCGGAGCCATCGACCGACTAGAACCTCAGTCGCGCGCCCAGCTGGAAGCGGCGTGGCCCCTGGGTCGCCCCTGGGATCAGGAAGGTTCCCGTTCCGACGCGCGTCCCGCCTGAGTTCGTCCAGTTGACCCGGTCCGTGACGTTGAACACGTCACCGAGCACCTCGAGACTCACCGAGCCCGCAATCGGAAGGCGATAGCGGAAACTCAGGTCCAAGCCTGTAAAGCTCGGGTTCTCGGCACCTCGCAGACCTCCATCAAAAGAGACCGTCTGGCCACGTCCGAGGGTGGTGTCCGCGCTGAAGGTACCGGCAGCAGCCGGCGCCCGATTGCCGTTGTCGAGGCGAGCGCTGTTGTCGAGCACCGTAAAACGATCCCCCGACAGATGGCGCAGCACACCAGCGACGACGAGCCCCTCGTTGTCCCGCCACACGGTCCCTGGAACCCGATACTGGCCCGAGACCACGAAGTGCTCGTCTCGCTGCCACCGCAAAGTCTGGTCGGCACCTCTGGGGTCGTCCAGGTTGAGATCGAGACCCTGTCCGATGAACTGACCCGTGTCGAAGTTGTAGCCGCTGTTGGTGCGAGTCTGGAAGTAGGCTGACGCCACACCGCCAGCTCCACCTTCGTGGTTCGAGTCGGCATCGCTCAAGGTGATCGAGATCCGGCCACCCCAACGACCTGTCATGCGCTTTTGCATCGACAGCTGAAGGGCCGTGTAGTCGCTCTCACCGCTATTGACGTAAGACGTCACCGAAGCCAGAGACACTTGCTCGCCGTTGAGCACGCTCAGGTTCGGGCGCCCACCGGATACCGTCGAGCTGGGGTTCAGATCTACGGTCATCAGGGTGTCTCGGTTCCGCGTGTGAACGACATCCGCCGACCAGGCGACGCCTTTCCACTGCTCACGCTGATAACCGATGCTGAGACTATCGACGTACGCCTGCTTGCGACCCGGATTGTCCACCGTCGGTCGGTTGTTGATCGGTGCCACCGCACCACCCTCGAACTGATTGATGAGCACATCACGCAGCTGATTGAGGGTGGTCACGTCAGCCGCCTGGGCGAGATCGAAGAAGAACTGCTGGTTCTGGCCGACGTCAGGCACACGCAGCAGGAAACCCTGCGGCAGATCGACGGCATCCAGGAAGAAGCCGGCAAAAAAGCCGAGCTGGAAGCGATCGTAGAAGCGACCGTAGCCGCCGCGAACGACGGAGCGACCATCACCCTGGGGATCCCAAGCGAAGCCGAGGCGAGGCGAGACGTTGGAGTCGTCGGTGATGTCCTCATCGTCCCAGCGCAACCCCAGGTTGAGAGTCAGATTGGGCGAAACCTGCCAGTCATCCTGAACAAAAAGTCCCAGGGTCTCGTTGTTGGGTATCTCCGCGGTCAGACCACCCAGAGCTCGAAACGTAAAGGCCCCCGGATAGGTCCGGATGTCGTTCGGGTCGAACGCATCGTCGGTCTCGAAGTTGAAGAACTGACCGTTGAGCGTTCCGAAGTTGACGAACTCTTCCTCTCGCTCGGAGTAATTGACACCCACTCTCAAGTCGTGGGCACTGCCCAACAGAAACGAGAACGTGTTGTCGAACTGAGTCGATCGGTTGATGCGCGACTGAGCCACGGTGCTGGCGCCGGTCGTAAAGCCGGGCCGCGCCTCGGAAACGCTCTGGTTGCGCTGCGCAGCGAAGTCCTGACCGTTGTTGTTGTAGCCCGGATTGGCAAACGACACGTCCTCTTTCGTGAACGACACGCGGGCGATGTTGAGCTTGTTGTCACCCACGATCGAGTTCCACGAGAAGATCCAGTTGGAGTCCGTGTCGTCTTCTTCACGAGAGGCTTCGAGCGTCACGTTCCCGATGATCTGGTTGAACTGTGGTGACTCTTCTCTCAGGAAGCGGAACGAGAGCTGCTGAGTATCCGTCGGCGAGTAGTCGATCTTGCCGATGAAGTTCTCGATCTCGTTGTCTTCCGAAGTCACGAAGTTGAGGTCGGGTCGCGTCGTGAAGTTGCCGATGACGCCTTCTTCGTTCTTGTTGTCTTCGTAGTTGACGAAGAAGAACGCCTTGTTGCGCACGATCGGCCCACCGACGTTGACACCGAGATTGGTGAACTCGGTGTCGGGTTTCGGCAGACCAGCCTGCTCGGCGAGGAAGTCCCTCTCGTTCCAGGAGGCATCCTGCCTATAGAGCCAGGCCGAGCCGGCGAACGCGTTACCTCCGCTCTTGGTGACCGCGTTGAGGACTCCACCAACGGCGCGACCAAACTCCGCATCGAACTGCGTCGTGAGGACCTGGAACTCCTGGATCGCTTCGATCGGCGTTCGAGTCTGAGCTCCGGCGCGGGCCCCGATGACGTCGTTGTAGGTGTTGGCGCCATCGATGTTGAAAGAGTTGTTGTTGTCGTCCTGACCATTGACGAACAGGGCGTCACTGGCGGTCGACTCGGCGCTCGGATCCGGCACGACTCCAGGCAGCAGGGCCGCCAACAAGAGCGCACTCCGATTGGCCGATGGCAGCACCTCGAACTCCTCGCCGGTGATCGCACCACCAATCTCTTTCGAGTCGAGCTCGATGAGAGCAGCCGTACCCGAACCGGTGATCTCTTCGTCGATCGAGCCCAGCTCCAGCGTCACGGACAAACCAGTCGTCTGACCGACGAGCAGGTCGACTCCCTCTTCACGCCGGGTCTGGAAGCCGTCGAGGCCAACGTGACGTCGTAGGCACCCGGCCGGAGCGCCTTGATCACGTAGGTGCCGTCCGCCCCCGTGACGATGGTTCTCTCGAGGCCGGTCGAGCGACTCGTCGCCGTGACGACGACGCCCGGAAGCGCGTCACCGCTCTGATCGAGGACCCTGCCTTCGAGGTCTGCGTTGGCAAACTGAGCCAGCGTAGGGGCCGCCAGGACGTTCGTCGCCACGACGCAGGCCAAGATGAGCAAGCTCCAACGAATCAGGCCTGGGACCTTCGATTCGCACCCAATCTCGCGGCACGGCACCGCCGCCCCTTTCCCGTCTACCCACCCTGGGGTGCCTGTCGTGCTCTGTATCTGTCGTCTCTCTTGTCTCTCTTGTCTCTGTCGTTCATGCCTTCTGACGTTCATGGCAATCCTCCGCTCGAAAGAGCTCTATCGGCAGGACAGCCATCCCGAGGTCGAGCAGTACGAAGACAAACTCGCCTGAGAAGACGAGCCCTGAACGCCGTTGGTCCCTGAGCCAACGGCAGCAACATCCCAAGATCAGAAGACCTGGAGACCGCTGCCTGACGACACGTTGGGTCGTAGGCCGATGCACTACTCGAAGCCAAGGGCAAGGCCAGTGCCACCAACGGGCGCCAGGCGCCCTGATGCGGATCAGCGTTACGAAGTCACCCTAGTTCGTGCCGCATCGATGAGCAGCGGCCGCAGGATCTCGCCCCCTGCGAGGCGCTGCAAGCCAGGACAGTCGGACGATTCATTTCAATAGAGGCCGCGCTCCAAAAACCTGCGCTACCTCGTCCCTCGACCGCGACAACCTGCGACAACGACGGCGCTACCGGTCGTTCGTCCCAACAGCACGAAGCGGGCCACGACTACCGGCGGCGGTCACCCGTCTTCTGACGTCGGGGAGAATCCGTAGTGATCGGCAAACGCCTTCAGGGCCGTCTCGAAGACGGTGGCCGTGGGCCGCACGAGACCAGCTCCGATCTGACCGACACCAGCGTCCTTGTGGGCGATCCCGGTGTTGATGCGTGGGGTCAACCCTGTCTCCACGACCGACCTCAGATCGATGCCGGTAGGTGTCCCCCTGAAACCCAGGGCAGGGATCGTGAAGTGTCGATGTTCGGTCATCGTGATCTCGTACATCTCGAGCGTCGTGTTGATCGCGTCTTCTGCCGTTCCGGAAACGAAGGTCACGATCGCCGGCGCGGCGGCCATGGCGAAGCCGCCGATACCGGCCGTCTCGGTGATGGTGCTGTCACCGATGTCGGGGTTCGCATCGTCAGCTTCGAAACCCGGAAAGTACAGCCCCCGAGGGGTAGACGCTGCCTCTGTGAACCATTGGTCCGGCAGACCGCTCACCCGAATCCCGAAGTCGGTGCCGTTGCGTGCCATCGTGCTGACCAACGTGCTGCCCTCGACACCGTGAGCGGCATCCGCCATCAGCTTGCACGCGGCCATGACCGGGTTGAGCACCGACAGAGCCGTATCGCCGATGAAGCGCAGGGACCTGGCAACTTCGTCGGACCCCGCGCCACTCGCGGCCAGCTCGGGCGCCAGAGCCTTGAGAAACAGAAGCGAGCCGGCCTTGTTTCGGTTGTGTCCCTCGTCTCCCATGTGAAGAGCCTCAGCGAGCAGGGCACGGAGGTCGATCGGTCCGCCTCGTTCGAGAACGCCGGCGAGTTGCTGCGCCAACGAACCGTTCATCCACTGCAGTCGGTCGAGAACCTCCGAGCTGTACGCGCCGTAGCGCAAGACCTTGCCGTAGCCCTCGTTGAGGTTCGAGTAGGCGCTCCGGCCCGAATCCGGATCTTCGACCACGTACACCGCCATCGACGGTGACGTGACGCCGGCCATGGGTCCCACCGTGCCGTGGTGGTGACACGAGTCGAACGTGATCTCGCCGGAGGCAGCGAGCTCGAGTGCTTCCGCCTCGCTGCTGGCCCAGCCCTCGAAAAGGAGAGCACCGACGACCGCACCCCTCATGGGACCGGCCATGCGCGGCCACTCGATCGGTGGCCCGGCGTGCAGCAGGGAGCGCCC
>JANQPS010001040.1 GCA_028285365.1 Thermoanaerobaculia bacterium
GACCTTGTGTGGGTTGGGCGAGGGGCTGGCCGAAACTGGATTGTTGGCAGAGGCCTCGATTGAACGGGCGCTTGATACGCTGCGGCGCTATCGGGCACCAGCTTGATGATCGGAGCACACAGGGCGTCACCCAGCTCGCGTGCGAGCCACTCGCACGTGGTCTCGAGGATGTAGTTGTGCTTGCCCAGGGCAACGTAGGGACCGTTCTGCTCGACACCACCGGTTGACACGATCACCGACGTCTTGCCAGAGGCCAGCGCATCGCGGACCTCCATCCAGGTCAGCTCCTCGAGCCAGACCGAGTCCAGCGCGGCGATGGGGCGAGTCGAAGCGAGGTCGCGTTTCACCTGACGCTCGAACTCCGCTCGTCGTTTGGCGATCTCCTCTGGACTCGGCTGCTGACGCTGCTGAGCCCAAGCGGGCAGTGCGGCGAGAAGCAAGGCCAGGATGGTCGGCAGGGTCACAACGGCCAAAGAGCTGACGAGATTCGAAAGTCTGAGACCCTGAACAGCCAGCGACGTCCTCGTTGCCATCTTTCGCCGTCGAAGCAATGGCTCGCGCGCTTGTCTCTTGGTCATCATCAGCCAGGCTCCTGTGTCCGAGGGATCGTCGTGGTCGCGGGAGATCGCGGTGGCAGGCGGTGAATCGCTGTGCAACGCTAACCCACATGACTCGGCACAGAGTGCGTGCTCGCAGACGACGTTCGCTGTCGTAGCATCACCAACGCTCACCAGTACACAGGAGTCTCGCCATGGATCGGCGCAGCCTTCGTATCCCCACGGTTCTCGCTCTGGCAGCGCTCGTCGTCTCCACTTCGGCCTCGGAGCCGGCTCGAGGCCAGGACGATCCCTGGGCCAATCATCCTCCCCAGCTCGACTCCGACAGGACTGACGTCTACAAGACCGTCGATGACCATGAGCTGCGGCTCTGGTCCTATCTCCCGAAAGCGTCAACCGGTCCGTCCGAGGGTCGCCCGGCCATCGTCTTCTTCTTTGGCGGCGGCTGGCGGCGCGGCAGCCCGTTGCAGTTCGAGCCCCACGCGCGTCATCTGGCATCCCGAGGCATGGTCGCGATCCTGGCCGATTACCGCGTCAAGGATCGCCACGGCACGAACGCCAACCGCTCGGTCGCGGACGCGCGCTCGGCCATACGCTGGGTGCGCTCGCACGCGGGTGAGCTCGGCGTCGATACGCAACGGATTGCCGCAGGTGGCGGATCGGCAGGCGGCCATCTCGCCGCCGCCACGCTGCTGCTGAGCGAGCACGACGAATCGACCGACGATCAATCCATCGACGCACGACCCAACGCTCTCGCGCTCTTCAATCCTGCCCTGGTGCTAGCTCCCGTCGAGGGGGTGGACAACGGCCGAACACCCGAAGCGCTGGCCCAACTCGAAGCGAGGTCAGGTGCCTCGCTCGAGAGCGTGTCGCCCTATCACGGTCTGAGCGAAAAGGCCCACCTCGTCCCCACCATCATCTTCCACGGCCGCGCCGATCGCGTTGTCGCCTACGAGACCGCCGAGCTCTTCTGCACGCGGATGAGCGACTTGGGCGGAGACTGCGAGCTGGTCGGCTACGAGGGCAAAGGGCATGGCTTCTTCAACCATCGACGCGCTGATGGAGTCGACTACGACGACACGCTCGCTCGGACCGACGCCTTCTTCGTGAGCCTCGGCTGGCTCGATCCGTGAGCCACGCCAACCAACCACTCCGCGTGGGAGTCGTCGGCGTCGGCAAGCACGGCTCCCGCTACGCGCGCCACGCTGCTCGCGACGTCCCTGACATCGAGCTCGCCGCTGTCGCTCGCCGAGACGCAGAGGCTGGTGAAGCCATCGCGCGAGAGCTCGAGTGCGACTACGTCGCGGACTCGCGCGAGCTTTGTGAACGGGCCGACATCGACGCTGTGGTGTTTGCAACGCCGCCGCGCGCGCTGAACGAGCTCGTGCCCGT
>JANQPS010001064.1 GCA_028285365.1 Thermoanaerobaculia bacterium
CCTTCGACGAGTCGGCCTCGACGACGACCAGCCGATCCCCCTGCGGTGACCACGAGTACGAGGCCAGCCGCACTCCTTCACCAGCAACGTTGGTCACACGCCTCATGGATCCACCCTCGGCGTCACTGGTCCAAAGGTCACCACTGCGCAGGAACGCCAAACGGTCACCCGACGGCGAGAATGTCGCTCTAGCCACGCCTTCGAGGAACGGCTCAGGGGCTCCAGCTTGTCGGGCGGCAAACAGATCACCGCGGCGCGCGAAGACGATGCGCTCACCGTCGGGATGCCAGAGGATCCCCGACACACCTCCATCGCGCTCGATGCGCTCCGCCTCGACTGCCGCCTCGTAAGGGTCGTCTCTTACCTCTGCGGTCGGTTGCTCGAGGCTGGTCCATCGCTCCAGAGACTCGGACGAGCCAGCAGCCACGACCCAGACGTCGCGGAAACTGTCGCCGGAGTCGTTCCACAGAAAGGCCAGCCTCTGACCCTCCGGAGACCAGGTCAATCCGCCTGGCGCGGTTCCAATCAGGTTCGGCAGCGAGTAAAGGCGCTCGATGGTCAAACGCGTGCCTTCACGCTCCGCCACCTCCGCGGTCTTACAGGCAAGAGACAGCAACCCGGTGATGACGATGAGTCTGGTCAGCATCTTCCTCACTCCGAGCGGGGCTCTGCCTGTCTGCATGGTCTCGGATGCCTTTCGCGAACTGGACGCCGGCAGCGGCTTGCAGCCCCGGATGTGAGAGGAGAGTGACTGTCGGTAAGAAGTCGAAGGCCGACAACGTAACGTAACCAGAGTACTTCCGCCAACGAGGCGTCCGGCCTCGCCTACTCGAACAACCGCTGGGAGAATCAGCTCATGGCAAGCCGACCGTCCTGCCTGGGCATCATCGGCATCGGCGTCGCAATCGTGGCTGCCGCGGTCGCCTCTTTTGCCACCTGGATGTGGGTGACGATTCCTCCTGATCTCGACCCGAACGAGATTCCTGCGCTCGCGCTCGAGCCTCCGGCTCAGCGCTACCAGCTGGCAGTGTCCGAGGGACGTTCCTTGGCGAGACGCTACGTCGCGGAAGAGAAGCTGCCGGGTCTGTCCGTGGCGGTCGCTATCGGCGGCGACATCGTGTGGGCCGAAGGATTCCGCTACGCGGACATGGGGGCCAAGACACCCGTGACTCCAAGAACCGTTTTCAGGGTCGGTGGAGTGACCAAAGCACTGACCTCGGCGGCCATCGGTCTCCTCGTGCAACGCGGCGAGCTGGATCTCGACGAGCCGATTCAGAACTATGTGCCCGAGTTTCCCGAGCACGACTCGTCGATCACAGTCCGGCAGTTGATGGGACACACAGCAGGCTTGAGGGGACTCCGCGGCGATCACGAATACCTCCGCAGGGTCGGCTGCCAAACCGACGAAGAGCGACTCGAGCTCTTCAAAAGCGATCCGCTGGTGTTCCCGCCGGGCACCGAGTCTTTGTACTCGACCTGGGGGTGGGTGCTCATCGGCATGGTCGTCGGCAG
>JANQPS010001069.1 GCA_028285365.1 Thermoanaerobaculia bacterium
GGGATCGGGCTCGAAGCGAAGGACCGACGCGCGTCCGATCCGCTGCAATGGAACGGTCTCAATCTTCTGGGCTTTGCACTCATGGAGGTCCGCGAACGACTGCTCGGGCGATGATGTCCCGTGTCACGACGGGGTCCACCCGCGCCTCGTCCTTCGGTCGAGACGATTCGACGGGATAGGCTGTCGTCAGGCCCACCGCACACAAACCACCGCGCAAACACCATGTGAGACAGGAGGCGGAACCATGACGGCGCCTGCACTTCGAGTTCGTCAGATCAACCCTGTTCTCGGTGCCGAAATCTCCGGCGTCGATCTCTCCCAAGATCTGAGTGACGAGACGATCGGGCAGATTCGTCAGGCACTGCTCGACCATCTCGTGATCTTCTTTCGCGATCAGGAGATCGACTACGACCAGCACAAGGCTTTTGGCCGACGGTTCGGTTCGCTGCACGTGCACCCGCGAGCGCCGTCTCCAGAGGGTCATCCCGAGCTGCTCGTGATTCACGCCGACGAGAACTCCAAACGGGTTGCCGGCCAGGGCTGGCACTCCGACGTCTCGTGTGACGAGACCCCCCCAATGGGAAGCATCCTTCATCTCACCCAAGTGCCGGACACCGGCGGCGACACTCTATTCGCCAACATGTACGCTGCGTACGAGGCTCTGTCGAAGCCGATGAAGCACTTTCTGGAGGGGCTCTCCGCTCGGCACGAATCGGCTCATATCTACCGCGGCAACTACTACAAGAACGCTCAGGGCGCGCGTGACGAGCAACCGTCCAACCTCCACCCCGTCGTACGCACCCATCCTGAAACCGGACGGCGAGCTCTGTTCGTCAATTCGGCATTCACCACGCGCATCGACGGCCTGACGCGGGGTGAGAGCAAGAGTCTGCTGAACTACCTGTTCCACCACATCGAGAACCCGGCGCTCCAGGTGCGGTTCCAGTGGCGGCCCAACTCGATTGCGTTCTGGGACAACCGCTGCACTCAGCATCTTGCGGTGTTCGACTACTGGCCCAAGGTACGTCACGGCGTCCGGGTCACCATCGAGGGGGACCGGCCCTACTTCGACTCCGAAGACGCTCAGCGCAAGGCGTCGTAAAAACCCGGTTCGAACGAGCGCGAGAGGATCTGTGGTCGCTTCGGCTCGCCTGCCTTACGTCGTTCGCTGTTCGGCCCGAGACTCGGCCGACCTCAGGACGAGTCGGACTCCTCGCCGACCGGGAACGACTCCGTTCCCGGTGAGCGGCACGGCAGAGCTTCCACGTCGAAAACCGGCCGGAAGGCCTCACCAACAGACGTCGCCAAAGACCAGTCGACACCAGACACCGTGTCCGTGACGACGAGCTCGACTGCAACGTCCGTGAGCCCCGTGGCGTAGACCCAGTGATGACCGTTGACGGCGCAGCCGTCGACCAGTTTGACGACCACTTCGACGTTGTCCTCATCGAAGAACCAGAAGGCACTCGTGCTCTCGGTCAGCTCGACGGGCTTGCCTGGAAAGCTGGGACCCGTCGGAGCCATTCGATAAGAAACCTCCGCCAGGAAGCGACTTCCACTCAGGCAGGAGGACGAGTCGCCCGGCGTACAGTCCGCTTCGAGTAGTCTGGAGTTCCGCAGCACGCCGACCTCGGAAGCGATCAGGGCGGTTGTTCCTCGCCAGCGCAGCGCCTGGAGTCGTGCCGCTCCTGCCGGCCGCTCCAGCTCGGTCCAAAGCTCACCACCGTCGTTCGAGCGGTAGAGCCGCCCCTCTTCCGTGCCCAGGAAGAGCACGTCGTCGAACTCGGGAGCAGCGGCAACGAGGGTGGTGCGTCCGACGAACGCGCTCTGCGAAACGACGAGACGTCCGCCTCTCGGGTCCCATCGAGCGAACGTCCCCAGAGGCGGGTCGACATCGACCTCGCGCTGCCACCCCCTGATCAGCAGGGACGGTGCCGACTCGTCGTCGCCAGCGTTGTCGACGCCTATCACGCGGAAGTGGACGTCGACGACGTGCTCCCAAGTCTCTCCGCCGTCGCGGCTTTCGACGACATCGAACTCGTCGACGCTGCGAAAGACCTCTCGGACGACGCGCAACGAGGTCCCGTCGCGAGAGATGGTCACGTACCTGGAACGCACTCCTGGAGCCGGTGACGAGGGCGCGACGTCGGAAGGCCGCCCGACGAGCCGCCACGTCTCTCCAAAGTCCGCGGTGTGAAAGAGGTTGGCGTCGAGACAGTAGAAGCCGCCGATCCGCAAAGGGTCGAGGCGGAGGTCCCGGCACGGCAGATCGCCAAAAAGGCCAGCTTCTCGAGGATGCGGCACCGTCTGCCAGGTACGGCCACCGTCCCGAGTGAAGGCACGACGCAGACTCGGCGAGAAGAGGCGTTCGACGAGATGCTGATCGTCGAGCGGGTGCTGCTCGTAGCCGAAGCCTCTCCAGACCGGATCTCGGATTTCGGTCCAGCTCTGTCCGGAATCGTTCGATTCCAGCCGCCCGGCTAGCAATCGGTACCGGTCGCTCGGATCCGGCCAGACATCGGCAACTCCGGTGCCAACAGTGGTTTCCACGAGGTCCCACGTCTGACCATCGTCGACACTGCGCCACAAGCCGGAGAGCTGATACAGGAAGACCTCACCACTTCCAGGCGCGCCTGCCGACAGCCCCCACACGCTGCCCAGGCCGAGCTCGACAGCTTGCCAGTTCACTCCGGCGTCAGTCGTGCGCAGCAGTCCGGCGTCGGTCAGCAGGAGCCACCGGTTGGAATCCACGGCAAGGGCGTCGTCAAAGTACTGAGCAGCGATCGCTGCAGGGAGGAGCACGGTCACGAACGTGCGCCCTCCGTCGTGCGACGCCTGCAAGCGGTCGAACGACGTCCTCAGCTCGAAGGGTGCACCGTCGAAAGCCTCGTCTGGAACCAGCTCCTGAGAGCCCCACGTCCGGCCGCCGTCGAGACTCTGACGACCTGTGATCTCCCCGGCGAGGTTACGGCCCCAGCAGTAGACGACTCCGGGCTGCTCGGGTGGAAAGAGCAGCCGCTGGAAGCCGCATGGAATCTCCGACCACGTGCCATCGTCGCCGAGAAGACGCCAGACGACCTCGGCGGGCGGCGAGACCACACCCGAACTGAAGCGTCCGTAGACGCCGCCGGCCGGTCGTGGATCTCGCACGAGCGAGTTCAAAGACCCGTCCGGTGTGCCCTGCTGGCCCTCAGCTCCAGCCCAGGCTGACCAGTGACGACCGTCGTCCTCGCTGACGAGGAGACGTCTCTCGTAGACCCCGTAGAGCCTCCCATCGACGTCCCGTTCCACGTCTTCGAAGAGCCCGCCATAGGGTCCGAGTGACTCCCATGATCCCGCTTGCGCTCTCACACCGCTAGCCTGCGCTGCGACCAGGAGTGATAGCACCAGAGAGATGCGAGAGATCCCGGTAGCGCACCGAAGCGACTGGGCAGCCAGCGCAGACGCGAAGCGCGCAGCGAACGTGTTCCCCGCAACCCACCGAGCCCGCAAGCCGCTGCGGCTGGCGTCGAGTCAGAGGGACTTGTCTCGAGGTCGCGGTCGTACTCACGGGCTCCAATGTGCTCTCTGCAAACCAAGCGCTCTTCGGTGGTCGGCAGCTATCCGTCAGGTCGCTGCCATGCGTCGGATCTCTGTGCCCAGACCGGTCTATGTGCCAGACCAGTCTATGTGATTGTGCCATAGGACCTCCGAGGCGAGTGACGCCCCTACGAGCACGACAATCGCACCTACCGGGGCGGCACGACCGATATCACCTCACGGAACCGACCACTCCGGCAAGCTGGTGCCGAGCCGACGCCACTCAGCCAGGCGCTGCAGGTCCACATCACCCACCTGCATCGGAACCACCGCGATGTAGCCCGCCGCGAGCGCTGCTTCGTCAGAGTCACTCGGGATCTCCAGCCCGAGCTCGGAGAGTCCTGCGACGCTCCAGCTCACGCCGTCTTGGGCCACCTCGAGCTGTGGCCCGATGCGCAGCGGGGCGCGATCCGTCACGCGAACGCCGCGTATCTGGGCCGGTGCGACCCTTGGCAGACTCACGGTCAGGTACTCACCCGGAGCGAGTGAGCGCACCAGCTGACTCTCGGCGAGACGCACGACCCAGGCCACGGCAGCGTCGACTGCACCCCGGATGTCGTCATCGAGCCCTGAGACGGCGATCGCCGGAATCCCGACGAACGCGGCCACACGCGCCGCCCCCACGGTTCCCGAGAACATCCAGTCGGAACCTGCATTGTCCCCACCGTTGATGCCAGAGACGATCATATGAGAAGGAGAAAAAAAAGTAAACCAACTGTAATTTAATTAGAATAATTTCAATAAGCGTGTTGTAAGTAGCGCA
>JANQPS010001115.1 GCA_028285365.1 Thermoanaerobaculia bacterium
CGTGAGACCACGCGACCCGTGAACATGAGCTCTTTGGGGCGCAGCGGCCCGATACGCCTCGGGAGCCGCTGACTCATTCCCCACGTGGGTGTCATCGACCACTTGCCGTGCGTGTCTGCAAGTCTTGCACCCTCAGCCACGATCATGAGGTCGCACGCCAGAGCGAGCTCCAGAGCGCCCGTGTAGCAATGACCGCGTATCGAAGCGATGACTGGCTGTTGGAGAGCCTCGAGCTCCTCGAGCGTCTCCGCTTGAAAGGTCGGCGTCGGCGCCGTTTCACCGGCTTCGATCGCCTTGAGATCGTTGCCCGCGCTGAATGATCGCCCGGCTCCACGAAGCACGACACAACCTACGGTCTCGGTCTCGGAGGCAATTTGACCCACGTGCTCTCGGAGCTCAACGAACAGTGCAGGGCTCAGGGCATTCAGCTTGTCCGGCCGATTGAGGGTGAGAGTGGCGATTCCTTCAGAGTCTTCGCGAAGCACCAGATCCGTCATGTTGGTCTCCGATTCGAGAGTGGCGTAGGGAGAGCCAGTGGGAGAGAAGCCGCAGACTGCTAGGCCAAGAGTCGCCTAGGCGAACCAGTACGAGTACACGAGCACGACGAACAGCAGCAGCGCCGCCCAGAAGGCCGTGATGCCCGTCGGCCATGGATCACCGAGCCGCCCCTTGGGACTGTGCAGCCAACCGGCAAGAGTGAGGATGGCCCGAGGGATTCCCGCGACCCAGGAGCCGACCGCCGACGAGACCAGCACCACCGGGCGACCAACCGTTGCCGCGGTTCGCGGAATGGCCCGCCTGACGAACCAGTCGACGTCGAGGTTCACGGAGGGCAGTTCTGGCGGATAGACCTTGCTGAGCATCAGCACCGTGAACGCGAGTGCCGAGAAGAACAGCACCTGGAGCTGGGTCAGGAAGTGCGTGACGTCATACGGCTCGTAGGTCATCGAGTACGGCAACAGATCGTAGAGCACACCCGGCAGGCATCCGATCAGGATGCAGAGAACCGCCGAGATTCCCATGGCAACACGCATGTTCAGCGGCGCCTCGGGCGGCCTCAGTCCGGAGTCGTGCGCGTAGAAGGCAAAGAAGGGGATCTTGATACCGGCGTGGTGGAAGACGCCGGCGGAGGCAAAGAGGAGCGCGAGCCACACCCACACCTCGCCACGGTGGGCAGCCTCGTACATGATGATCGACTTGCTCACGAAGCCACTGAAGAACGGGAAGGCCGAGATCGACGCCGCACCCACCATGCAGAACCCGGCCGTCCACGGCATGCTCTTGTACAAGCCGCCCAGCTCCGAACCGTTGATTCGCCCTGTTCGCAGCAAGACTGCTCCCATCGACATGAAAAGCAGCCCCTTGAAGATCACGTCGTTGAACGCGTGTGCCACCGCGCCGTTGACGCCGAGGCCTTCACCCAGCCCGACTCCGACGACCATGAAGCCGATCTGGTTGATCATGGAGTAACCGAGCACCCTCCGCAGGTCGTTCTCGATCACCGCGTAGAAGATCGGAAACATGGCCATCGCCGTCCCGATCCAGATCAGGAGCTCCAGGCCTGCGAACCCCCTGGCCAGGGCATAAACCGCCGTCTTGGTGGTGAACGACGCTAGAAAGACCGTCCCAGTCGGTGTTGCCGCCGGGTACGCATCGACGAGCCACGTGTGAACGAATGGGAACGCGCACTTGATGCCGAACGCCGCCAGGATCAGCCAACTCCCGGGCGTCTCCACGCTCAGGGCGTCGAAACGCAGCGACTCACCGGACTGAAGACGCTGAGCCACACCACCCAGAAGCAGCAGCCCCGAGGCAACGTGGACGATCAGGTAACGCGTGCCTGCACTCGTCGATGCGCGGTCGCGCCGCGCCCAGACTTGAAACACCGAGGTGAGTGCCAGCAGTTCCCAGAAGAAGAACAGCACCAGGAGGTCGCCGGCAAAAACGGCTCCAACGGCGCTTCCCGCATAAGCGAGCCCCGAGACGTGCTGAACGGCGTCTTTGACGTGCAGACTGTAGATTGCGGCAAGCAGCGCAGCCAGATGAAACAGATAGCCGAACAACAGGCTCAGCTTGTCGACTCGCAAGACAGCGAGCTCGTAGCCGAGCAGCTGGGCCATGACCTCGCCGTGCTCAAGCTGGAGCAGGTTGGCAAAGCCCAGGACTGGAAGCAGCACGATGCCGACGCGGCGAACCGAAAGCGGAACCACTGCCAGGAGCAGGCCCCCAACGAGGAGCGGCAACGCCGGATGGAGCTCGAGACCGCTCATGGCTTGGGCTCTCCGTCGTAGTAGTCCTCGGATCGCATCACGAGCTTGCGAAGCTGCTTGGCCAGCAGAACGAGAATCACGCAGGCGACGAAGCCATAGATGCCGTGAAATCCGAAAGCCTGCTCGAGATTGAGCTCTTCGTGCTCGAACGCCGGATGCCGGTGAACGAATAGATCTGCAAGGAGCAGCAACGCGCAGCAGATGAAAAACACCACGAGTAGGCGCTGGACGTTCTTGGGGTTGTCCCAGATGTGCCGCTTCTCGGAACTGCTCTTCTCGCCGCTCACCACGCACCCTCCACAAAAGACCCGATCTGCGGCGCCGCTACGAAGACGACCAGCGTCAAGAACGCAGTCAGGACGAGCGGCACCACACAGAGCTGGGGCGCCTTGGCGACATCGGAACCGTCGCTCGGAGCCGGCGGTTCACCGAAGAATGCCTGGACACCAATGGGCAAGAGGTATGCGATGTTGAGCAGCGAGCTCGCAAACAGCACGACGACCACGATCGGTTCGTCGACCGCGAGAGCCCCTCTGACCAGATACCACTTCCCCCAGACACCCGCTAGCGGCGGCAAACCGATGATGCTGAGCGAGGCCACCAGAAACGCTCCCATGGTCCAGGGCATCTGTCGTCCAAGACCCCCGAGCTCGCTCACCTTCTTCTTGTGGGCGCCGACCTGGATCGCGCCGGCGCAGAAGAACAGCGTGATCTTGCCGACGGCGTGGGTCACGATATGGAGGGCAGCACCGAGCCAGGCCAGTGGATGAGCCAGGAGCGCCCCGACGACGATGTACGAGAGTTGGGAAACCGTCGAGTAGGCCAGGCGGCGCTTGAGATTGTCCTGAAAGAGCGCCACGACCGACGCCGCTACGACCGTGAAGCAGGCCATGTAGAGAACCACTCGGCCACCGAGGCCGGCGTCACCCCGCAACATCGTCAAGGTGTCGAGTCCAAACACGTAGACGATGACTTTGAGGACACCGAAGACCCCGGCCTTGACGACCGCGACGGCGTGCAGCAGAGCGCTGACGGGCGCCGGTGCGACCATAGCCGCCGGTAGCCACCGGTGAAACGGCATGACCGCCGCCTTGCCGATGCCGAAGACATACAGGGCCAGGAGCGCCAGAACGACCCCGGAAGTGAGCTCGGTCGGCAAGATACCGCCGCCCTGAAACTCGGTGGTGCCGGCAACCTGAAAAGTCCAGATCACCGCCAGCAGCAACAAGGCGACCGACGTCCCGAACAGGATGCCGAGATAGACCCTGCCACCCGCACGAGCCTCGTCGTCCTGGTGGTGCGTGACGAGTGGATACGTAGACAGCGTGAGCAACTCGTAGAAGAGAAAGAAGGTCACGAGATTGCGCGCGAAGGCAATCCCCAGTGCAGCCGCGATGGCGAGGGCAAAAAAGCCGAAGAAGCGCGTCTGATTCGATTCGTGATGAGCCCGCATGTAGCCGAAGGCGTACACGGCCGTCACGCCCCACAAGCCACTCGCGACGAGCGCAAAGACGAGTCCGAGCGGCTCGACCTCAAAAGCTATGGAGATCCCCGAGATGAACTCGAAGAGCTCGACCCCCGGTCGCTCGCCGGCTGCAACCGGAGCAACGAGCTGGATCGTCGTGAGGAAGGTGACGAGAGCAAAAGCGACGAGGACGGCGTCACGCACCTGCGGAGCTCGGCCGAGCAGCGCCACGCAGGCAGCGCCAAGCACGGGCAGAATCAGAGCCGCGAGGAGCGCCTGCTCGGCACCGATCAGGGTCGCAAGCCCGTTCATCTGGCGACCCCGAGCAGCTCGCTCGCTGCCGCCAGAGCCACCTCCGCGGAGGGCTCGGTCCAGATACCGAGGAGGATCACCAGACCAATCAGGAGGGCCGTCGGGGTGGCTCGCCAGAGCGCCGAACCGGACGGGCCAGGCGCCTCGGACTCACCGTCCTCCGACGACGCGCTCGCGACCGGCTCGCCGAAGTACAGCTTCTCCACCACCCGCCACACGTACACCACCGCCAGCAGCGAGCTGAGCAACATGGCGACCGCGACCCACACTTGCCCCTTCTCGAGGGCCCCGAGAACGAGCAACCACTTGCTCACGAATCCGGCGGTCCCTGGGACCCCGATCAGACTCAGGCCACCCACGAGGAACGCAATCCCCTGGAGCGGCATGACTCGGCCGAGTCCGGCCACGCTGCCCACACTCGAGCTACCGGTTCGCTGAACGAACGTGGCAATGACGAGAAACAGCGCACTCTTCGTGAACCCGTGGTTCATCGTGTGAACGATTCCGCCCGCGAGACCCTGAACGTTCGCAAGACAGATTGCGAGGGTCATGTAGCCCACCTGCGAGATGCTCGAGTAGGCCAACAGCCTCCTGAGATCGTCCTGGTAACACGCAGCAATCGCTCCAACCAGCATCGCCGCGAGCGACAGCGGCATCAGTACGAGATCAAATCGGTGAGTCGCAAAGACGAACCCGACTCCGAAGATGCTGAAGATCAAGCGCAGCATCACGTAGTAGGAGACCTTGGTCGCAGTACCCGCGAGGAAGGCCGAGACCTTGGCGGGCGCGTAGCTGTACGCGTTCGGAAGCCACTGGTGCAGGGGGAACACGGCGAGTTTGATAGCTGTCCCCACCACCAGGAAACTGAATCCGATGAGCACGGTGCGGGTGTCGAGCACGTCGGGGAGTCGTTGCCTGAGATCCTCGATGTTCAGCGTGCCGGTCATCTGATACAGCATGCCGATGCCGATCAGGAAAAACGTCGCGCCGATCGTGCCCACGATCAGATACGAGTAGGCGGCGAGTAGCGCACGCCGTGAGCGGCCCAGCGCAATCAGTGCGTAGGTCGCTAGAGAGGAGATCTCGACGAACACGAAGATGTTGAATAGATCGCCAGTAATCGGGATACCGAGCAGACCGGCCAGGCACAGGAGGAACGTCGCGTAGTACAGGTAGTGACGTGAAGCGGGCAGTCTCTGCTGTTCGGAGCCGCGGTCGTAGAGCAAGACGATCGACGCTACGGCCGAGACCACGACGAGCAAGAACGCGCCAACGACCGTCACCCGGTACTCGATACCCAGCGGCGCCGGCCAACCCCCGAGGGCGTATGAGATTGGGCCCGACTGAAGCACCTGTCTCAGCAGCGTCCAGGCAATGGCCAGAGAAGACCACGTTGCGGCCAGGCACACTGCGCGCGCGAACGCCGCGTTGCGCAGCGCAAAACACACCGGTGCGGCCAGCAGGGGTACCACCACCTGCAGTGCGGGCAGATGCTCGCTCACTGAGACTTCCTCGAAAGCGACCTGTCTTCGAGACGCTCCTCACGAGCCAGCTCGTCTTCTTCGACCGTCCCGTAGGCCTCTTGGATCCGGACCGTCAGAGCCAAGGCCAAGGCGGTCGTGGCGACGCCAACGACGATCGCGGTGAGCATCAGCACGTGAGGCAGCGGGTTCGAGTAGGCAGTACCCTCCCCACCCGTGAGGATGGGAGCGGTGCCTCCGCTCACCTTCGCCATCGCGACGAAGAACAGGATGGCGGAAGACTGGAAGATGTTGAGCCCCATCACCTTCTTGACGAGGTTGTCGCGAGCGATCACGACGTAGAGCCCCACCATCATCAGGGCGATGATCGCCCAGTACATCCACAAGCCCGAGGTTGCGGTCATTCGTCAGCCTCGGTCCGATAGAGATCCGCAAAGGCGAGGTAGATCCGGATCATCGCAGAGGCAACAGCAATGCCGACACCCAGCTCGACGATGATGATGCCCTCGTGTTGACCGTGCTCACCCAGAGCGTCGTAGTCCAGATAGTTCTTGCCCAGCACCATCGAAGCGATGCCGACGCTCCCGTACAGCAGCACGCCGACCGCGATGAGGATCTCGGCGACCTTCTCGGAGATCACGGCGCGCGCGCGTTCGACGCCCAGCACGAGGCCGTAGAGGATCACACCTGCCGCAAGGATGACGCCCGCCTGGAATCCACCACCCGGGCCATAGTCGCCGTGGAACTGCACGTACAGAGCAAACAGCAGAATCAGCGGCACGATGAGGCGTGACATCACTCGCAAGACGAGCTTCTCGCGCAAGGCCCTGCGAGCGCTGCGCCGTCGTGACCCGGGCTGCGGGGTCAGCTCGCGACTCAAGGCGACTTCTCCCCACGTCCGATTCGGCGACGTCCGCCAAGAAGCATCACGATTCCCACTGCGGCCGTGAACACGACCACCGTCTCTCCGAGAGTGTCGTAACCCCGGTAGCTGGCGAGCACCACGGTGACGACGTTGGGGATGTGAAGCTTGTCGGCGCCTTCGATGTACTCAGGAGCGACGTGGCGATGAATCGGGGCCTCGGGATCGCCATAGACGGGCATGTCGGAGGTCCCGTAGATCAAGGCTCCACCCGTCAGCAACACGACCAGGAGTGGTGCGACCACGCCTTTGCGTTGGCGCTCACGCTGCTCGGTGAGTGAGAGGGTTCCGAGGAACAACACCGTCGTGACTCCAACGCCGACTGCGGCTTCGGTAAACGCCACGTCCACAGCATCCATCAGGGTGTAGAGCCCGGCTGCAAGGAGACCGTAGACGGCGGTCAGCATGGCCGCCGCAAACAGATCCTCGAGCTTCGCAATGGCGACCGCCGTACCGGCCAGGAGGAGCAGAAGCAAAAGGACAAGTGCTGACACTCAGTCCCCCTCAGCCGCGGTGGAACTGGAAACATCCCGAGCGTCGACGGCGTCGGTCGCTCCCTTCCGCACGAGTGGCTCGATCGGAAGATCCGCGCGATAGCCGCGTCCGGCGGCGGCCTTCAGGAGTGCATGGGTGGCCGTCGGACTCGTGAGATACAGGAACACGATGATCAGCGCGAGCTTCAACATGTTCTGCGTCGGTCCGGCCTGGAGCGCGAGGCCCGCCAGCAACATTCCTGCACCGGCAGTGTCCGTGATCCCCGCGGCGTGGACCCGCGAGTACAGGTCTGGCAGACGCAAGAGACCTAGCCCGCCGATCATGCAGAACAGCGATCCCGCAACGAGGAAGACCCAGCTGAGGACATCGAGCACAGCACTCACCCGGAGCCCTCCGTTGCCGCAGGCTCGCTACCGCTCGGGTGGCTACCTCCCAAACCCTCATCCTCGGGTTCTTCACCGAGACTGCCGTAGCGGGCAAAGCGACACACAGCCACCGTGCCGGTGAAGTTCACAAGGGCGTAGACCAGAGCCAGATCCAGCCACTCGGGTCTACCGAGGAGGAATCCACTGACCGAGATGAGCAGCACGGTTTTGGTGCCGATCAAGTTGGCGGCCAGCAGCCGGTCGAAGACCGACGGGCCCCTCCACGCACGCACGAGTCCCATGAACATCGTCACGATGACCGCAACCATGGGCACGACAAACATCGGGTCCACGGTCGTGGGCTGCACGGGCGTCGGGTCCATGGTCAGTCGGTGCCACCTTCGAGACGAGCCACGTCCCGTTCGATGGCGCCGTCATCGAGTCCCGCCAGCGAAGGAGTGTCGAGCGCGTGAACCAGGACCTGCTCGTCACGCACGTCCAGAGTCACCGTCCCCGGAGTCATGGTGATGGACGTGGCAAAGGTGACCTTGCCGAGCTCGGTCTGCAGACTCGAATCGATCAGTACGAGTCGTGGATCGATGCGAATTCTGGGAGTCAGGACGAGCCGCGCCACATGGATGTTGGCGGTCAGCATGCGCCAGAACAGCTTGGGCAGGTACGGCACCGCGCGAAGCCAGAACGACATCGCATTCGAAGGCCAGCCCGCCGCACCTGCAGCACGGTCCATTCGTACCGACAACCAGAGCACGAGGCCGATCGACACCACTCCGAAGGTGAAGATGAGTGGCTTGGTGCTGTAGGCCCCCGAGAGGATCGCCCAGCCCAAGATCAGCGCAAGAACCAGAGCTCTCATCTGGTCAGTCGCAGTGCCCCGCTCGTCCGCCCCCGGCCCTCGGCGCGAGCGATCGCTGCTGATCGTGCATCGGCTGCAAAGTCACTCAAGACGGCTCCTCGTGGACCGGTACTCCTGACGAAACAGGAGCACTTTCTGGGCTCTGGCCACCCCCCCGGGCCAGCTGCGCTGTCGAGGGTGATGCCGGTGTATCGAAGGCTGCGAGGTCGATTTGGAGTCGATCATCCTACCCCAAAAACTCCACTCCGAATGAAGCCCTGGCAGGCGTCTCTCTGGAGCTCTCCAACCGCAGGCGAGGCGCACGCTCGACGGGCTCGGATCACAAAACGCCCACTATGATCGCCACATGAACGACCCCAGGATTCCTCCCCTCACCGACGAGCAGGCCAGCGAAGAAGCCCGCCTGCAGATGACTCGCGCCGCCCTCTCGGGCAACATCTACAACGTCTTCAGAACACTGGCTCACCACCCCGACCTCCTGCGGCGGTGGCTGGTTTTTGCCACTCACGTGCTCTCGAAGAGCACCCTGAGCGACCGCGACCGCGAGATCGCCATCTTGCGGACGGCCTGGCTCTGTCGCTCCGAGTACGAATGGGGACAACACGTCCAGATCGGGCGACGGTGTGGCCTCGACGACGAAGCCATCCGCGGCATCGCCGACGGTGGCGACGGCCTTGCCGAGGACGACGGCCTGTTGGTGAAGGCGACCGACGAGCTCGTCGAAGACCATTGTCTGAGCGACTCTGTCTGGCAGGAGCTGGAGCGCCGGTACGAGCGCCAGCAGATCATGGACCTCGTCTTCTGCGTCGGCCAGTACGCCATGCTGGCAGGAGCTCTGAGATCATTCGGCGTTCAGCTGGACGAGGGCATCGCCGGCTTCGAAGAGACGGTCGGTCGCCGTCCAGACTGAGTCCAGGCCGCGGGAGCACAGCGCACGGACCGTCGGCTGCTACGATGCGACCTCCATTCTCGAAGAGACAGAGCCAGAAGAGACAGTGCCACTGACGGCTCCGGGCGCTCCGGAGTCAGGTCGACGGTCGCGTCAAGCCCGTCCGAGGGCCCGCGTAGGCGCTTCGGCGCTGACCGACGACCTCTGGAGAACCCTGAGGACGATTACATGAGCGAGCGAGCCAAAGAGCGGGGCGATACTCGTGCCTACTGGCGGGCCAACCTACGAATCATGGCGGGACTGCTGACGATCTGGTTCATCGGCTCCTACGTCCTCGGTATCTTCTTCGTCGAACCGCTGAACACGGTCAGGCTCGGCGGCTTCCCCATGGGATTCTGGGTCGCTCACCAGGGATCCATCGTGCTCTTCGTGGTGCTCGTCCTGGTCTACGCACTGATGATGGACCGTCTCGACCGTCGCTACGGGGTCGACTGAGGTGAGCGTCCAAGCTTGGACCTACCTGCTCGTAGGTCTCACGTTCAGCGTCTACGTCGGCATCGCGATCTGGAGCCGTGTGGCCTCCACGTCGGGTTTCTACGTCGCAGGACGCGGAGTCCCGGCCCTTGCCAACGGCATGGCCACCGGTGCCGACTGGATGAGCGCGGCATCGTTCATCTCGATGGCGGGCCTGATCTCGTTCATGGGCTACTCCGGAACGATCTACCTGATGGGCTGGACGGGAGGTTACGTCCTGCTGGCCCTCATGCTCGCCCCCTACCTCCGCAAGTACGGCAAGTTCACGACCTCCGAGTTCATCGGCGATCGCTACTACTCGGATACCGCCAGACTGGTGGCGGCGGCCTGCACCATCTTCGTCTCGTTCACCTACATTGCCGGCCAGATGCGCGGCGTCGGAGTCGTGTTCTCGCGGTTTCTCGAAGTGGACGTCAACACCGGCGTGCTCATCGGCACCGGGATCGTCTTCTTCTATGCCGTCATGGGCGGGATGCGCGGCATCACCTACACCCAGGTGGCTCAGTACTGCGTGCTGATCGTCGCATACCTGATTCCGGCCATCGCGATCTCCATGAAGATGACCGGCCAGCCGATCCCGATGGTCGGCTTCGGCTCGGCGATGACAGAAGGTCAGAGCGCTGGCGTCTTTTTGCTGGAAACGCTGGACCAACTGCACCGCGAGCTGGGACTGCCCGAGTACACGGCTGCCTTCGTTGCCGGCAAGAAGACGATGATCGACGTGCTCGCCATTACCGTGGCGCTGATGGTCGGGACTGCCGGCCTCCCCCATGTCCTCATTCGCTTCTACACCGTCAGAAGCGCCCGCGCTGCTCGCTGGAGCGCCTTCTATGCGCTCGTCTTCATCGCGCTGCTCTACCTCACCGCGCCCGCGGTGGCCGCCTTTGCCAGAGTCAACTTGATTCAGACGCTCAACGGATCGAGCTACACGGACGTTCCTCAGTGGTTCACCAGTTGGGAAGAGACGGGCCTGCTCAGCTTCGAGGACAAAGACGGCGACGGCATGATCCGCATGGCAGGAGACCCCGAGGTCAACGAGCTGAACGTCGATCGCGACATCATGGTGCTCGCCAATCCCGA
>JANQPS010001119.1 GCA_028285365.1 Thermoanaerobaculia bacterium
GGTGGGTTTCGCCTCCCCCCACCAGTCGAGTGCGCCCCAGGTGGCCGCGGCCGCCGCCGTGGCAACGTGTGTGACGACGAAGGCGTTGGCCGCGGAGCCGTTGGCTGCGACTGCACTGCCACCGTTGAAACCGAACCAACCAAACCACAAGAGACCCGTTCCCAGAACGGCGAAAGGCAGGTTGTGGGGTGGCGACATCCCGCTCGGATAGTGCTGCCTGCGTCCGAGCACGATGGCAGCGACCAGTGCCGAGACGCCAGCGTTGATGTGAACCACGGTGCCGCCCGCGAAGTCGAGCGCGCCGTCGTTGCCCAGTCCGAAGAAGCCCTCGGCTCCGCCCCACACCCAGTGACAGACGGGGGCATACACCACCAGCAGCCAGAGTGACGTAAACCAGCAGATGGCACTGAACTTCATGCGTTCCGCGAATGCTCCCACCATGAGGGCCGGGGTGATGACCGCAAACATGGCTTGGAAGATCATGAAGAGCTGAGCCGGAATCGCCGTTCCGTCCCAAGCGTCGTAGTCGACACCTGCCAGGAACAGGTAGTCGAGACCCCCGATGAAGCCGCCGAGGCTGCTCGAGCCGAAAGCGAGCGAGAACCCCACGATGACCCAGAGGATGGTCATCAACGCCATGCACAAGAAGCACTGGGCAAGGATCGACAGGACGTTCTTGCGGCGCACGAGGCCACCGTAGAAGAACGCGAGCCCAGGAGTCATGAGCAGGACCAGAGCGCTACTCATCAGCATCCAGGCGGTGTCACCGCTGTCGACTCCTTCTTGCGCGCTGGCGGGGACCGCAGTGAGCATGAGGCCGAAGAGACAGAGAGCCCTGAAGCATGCCCTCGCTCTCTTCGAGAATCGTCGAACGCTGCGAGACTCAGCAGCGGTCGAGCTGTGCCGGATCGCTTCGAGCGAACGGACCTGTTCCTGTGTTCTACCGTCCAAGATCGTCATGGCCACCTCCGAAAACGTCAGCTGGAATGACGCCTCACAGTGCAAGGGCAGGACCAGGCTTTGCCGGACAGTGGTGACGGTGGCGCCCCGAGCTCGGCTCGTCGTGAGCGAAGCGCCGTCTAATGAGGAGTTTGAAACGTGGGCTGATCGGCTGAGCCGGCCGGGGAGGGGGGCCGCTCGGCGCGCTCCGGCTGGACAAAACTGTTCGACTGGGCTGGTGGACTCGACAAAAACGTCGTGCCCTTCAGGACTGTCGCCGGCGAAGGCTCGCTTCGAGCTGTGGAGCGTCGGACTCTGGACGAAGTCTCAGTGGACGAGCAGGATCTTGTCGTTGGCAGGGTAGAGCCGATCTGCTGGAAGCCGGCCGCGTCCAGGGCTTCGTAGATGGCCGCTTCGGCTTGTTTTGCCGTGACGCCAGGACGGATGGCGTCCTTCGAGTGTGCGTGGCCGGGCCTCCCGGACGTTTGCGTAGATGGTGAAGATCCCACTCGGAGTGGTCTCCACTCGCCAACCGACAGCGCTCCGCAGTCGAGCGCACACGTTTTGGAGCAACCGATGGACACGAAGCGCGCATTGACCTACGTCACCGAACATCCGCAGTGGCTGCCCAATCTGGGGATCGTCACGATCGCGCAGCTGGTGCCACTCCTGGGACCGATCGTCTTGTTGGGTTACTTCGCGTACGTCATCGAGTCGGTCCGGCGCGGTGGCGAGGCCGACGGGTCCCCGTACCCGATGCTGGAGCTCGACCGGTTGTCGGAGTTCGCCAGCCGAGGCTTCAGGATCTTTCTGATCCTCGCCCTCGCGACGGTGATCGTCATGCCGATCTTCCTGATGGTCTACTTCGGCGTTTTCCTGGCCACCCAGCTGCCTTTGATCCTGCTCGGTGACTCGACGTTGAGCGTCGTTCTTGGTCTCGTCTCCATACCGGTGGTGTTCTTCGTCTTCGTCACCATGTTGATCTCGGTCTTGGTGCTGATCACGCCGCTTCACCTGCGGGCGGCTCTCAACGAAGATCTGGCAGCGGCCTACTCGCTGGACTACATCAGGGACTACCTGCGTCGCTACTGGAAGCCGACCGCCGCCACGCTGTCCGTTGTCATGGCGCTATCGGTCGCGGCGATGCTCGGCGGCATGTTGGCGTTGTTCATCGGAATGTTTCCCGCAATGGCGTACATGCAGTTCGTCCACAACCACATGCTGGCGCAGCTGGCGGACGGTTACGAGCGAGCAGGCGGACTGTCGCTGGCGGGGGAACGTGAGGCTCCTCTCGCGGCTCGCACGCCTCCGCCACCACCCCTGGCGCCAACGGTCTGACGAGGGGACGGTGGACTCGGAAGTGATTCCGGCTACATCTACAACCTCTACGGCTTCGCTGCATCCAGGAGATGGAGTCGTTTCGACGGGTGGGCGGCGTCAAGTACACGATCAAGGACGGCATCATCACGACGCCGGGCAGCTGCTCGCAGAAGTCAGAGTCATGGTCGCCAAGGCGCGGGCTGTGGCGTTCGAGCCTCAGTCGCCTTCGAGGAACCTGACGCTCTCGATCACCAGCGGACGATTGGTTCCGAGGCGCAGCTCCTTCACGGGGTCCTGCCACCAGCGCCACTGTGTGCTCAGTCGAATCAGATAGTCGTGCGAGCGCCCGTCCGCTGGATGCAGCCGGAAGTCGTGACCGCAGCAGCTGCTGCGCAGGTAGAGGATCTTGGCGTAGCCGGGTGGTGCATCGTCGAGCTCACCTTCACGTTCGAGTGTTCTCAGGCGAAGGTGCAGGTAGGCCGGTCTCTGAGAAGCCTGTTCGGGTACGGCAAAGAGACGCCATTCCGACGGGCGTAGGATCTCTTCGTCGGCTATCGAGAGCGGACCGATCGTGGGATTGTCGATGGCGTTCTTGGGGTCGAGACGGGCCCAGATGTCCGCGAGGTGTCTGAGGTCGTAGCGCTGTCGGATGGGGTATTCGTCGAAGAATGGCCAGAGCGGTTCGATGCCCACCATTTCCACACGGGCGAGCTCGAAGAGCGTGTCCTTGGGCGGGTCGATGCGGAGCTCGAACAGCTCACGTCCGTCGCGCACCCGCTCGAGCTGCATCGTGGCGCTGAGATAGACCCCCGCAGGGGTGGGGTCTGCAACCCACTGATAGTTGGCGACCTGCTCGAAGGTGTCCTGATCACCGTAGCGCCAATAGACCTCGAGCTTGCCTGGGCTCTCGACTCGATAGTGCAGACGAAGCCGCCAGTGGGGGTGCTCGTCGACGGCGGGTGCGGCAGCCAGCTGAGCAAATCGATAGACGAAAGGATCTGCGCCGCCTGCCTGAAAACGCCACTGCCCGTCCTCGCCTCGTCCGAGTCTGGCCATGTCGTTGGTTCGAGGACGATTGCGCATGGGGACGACGTAGGACGTTTCGATCTGCGTCAGATCCTCGTGCCGGACCTCGGGTGTTGCCCAGACCTCGTAGTCGTCGATCGTGCCCAGCGGGTGATAGTGACGATAGATCCACTCGGCGATGCGATAGCTGCGGATCTCGTTCGCGATGCCGTCGGAACTGTCCCAGTGTGTTCCCTGCTTGAAGATGACGAACGGCAGCTCGCCGACCGAGCGTAGCGACTCCAGATCGACGAGGGTGAGATCCTGAATGGTGTCGGCGGTCTGCTCGAGGTTGGGAATGATGTAGGTCGGGAAGCGTCGGCCGGCCAGCGCGTAGAGCATCGGCGAGTTCGTGAAGTCGAAGAAGGTCTGGTCACCGTCCAGGTTGTTCGTCAGGAACTGGACCAGTTTCTCGTGGCGGGTCTCCAAGACGATGGTGCGAGCGTCACCCGGCTCCCACTTCCTGAACGAGAAGGCTTCGTCCTCGTGGCCGAGGTTGGCGAACGGGACGTAGCCGCTCGCGAACCCGAATGGCGGAAGGGTGATGAGCGCGCGCAGCACCATGACGACCAACAGGACGCCTAGAGCTGTGCTTCTCTGCTTCTTGGCCGCGAGCAGCGCCAGCGGAAAGAGAGCCACGATCAAGAAGAAGACGTAGGGCTGATAACCCTCGATCAACGAGTGTCGCTCGAGGGAGCGCACCGACATGACCAGGCCGAACGCCGCCAACACGGCCAAGGTCGCGCTCTGGAGTCGCTCGCGCCTGGCCCGAAACGTCGACGAGCCGAAGAGGTAGCGACTGACGAAGATGACGACCGCGAGCATGGCGATGCCCGGCATCACGTAGTACTGGAACGCGGCCGCGAAGCTGTAGCCGTCGGCGATCTCCGGCCTGGTCCTGGTGGCAAACCTCAGCAGGTAGGTCATGAAGAAGAGCCGGAGGCTGGAGAGCGTCGGGCGCTCCGCCACGATGGCGAGCACTCCGGCGATCGCGGTCGCCGCGGCCGCGCCGATCAAGAGAGGGCGCCACGCGGCCTGCAGCCAGCCCAGACCGCAACGCAGGCTGTGCACCGCGGCGACGCCCACCGCTGCGGCCGTCGCTGCGAGCCCGAAGTCGATGCGCCAGAGACCAACAGCCAACCAGGCGACGACAAAACATGCCCAGCGCCACGATGTGGGTCGACGGAGAACCGCAGCCAAGGTGATGGGAACGAGGAGAGCGGGCGCGTAGTACGGCTCGATCAGCGAGAGCGCTGGCAGGCAGGTACACACGACGACGGCACTCAGCGGGCTCGTCATGCTGAGGAGCATGAAGTAGAGCAGGATCATGCCGATCATGCTCGGAGCCCAGCCTTCCCAGATCAGGAGGTCGAGAGGCCGTTCGGTACCGGCGAAAGCTGCGTAGAAGAACTGGTACGTCATGTCGGACAGCGTGTGGACCGGCCGAATGTCGAAGAACGGCACCTTCCCGAAGTCGAAGAGCTGCTGGGTCGGCACGACCTGCTCACCTTTGTGGAACATGTCCAGGGTGGGCAGAAGTCGCACGTGGTCGTGCACCTTCAAGAGGGCGCCAACCGCGACGAGACTGGGATAACCCAGAAGGCTCAGCGTTCGGGGTGGGCGGAGTCTTGCTCCTCGATGCATCGCGAGCGACGCAAACGCCGTCGCCCCGAGTATCCAGATGGCTCCCGTCACCGCAGCGAGGCGGCGCGGGCCCCAGTCGGTCAGCAGGTACTGCAGCTCGTTGGCGGCGACGCCGGTAGCGGGAAGCCAGATGAGGAGGCACGAGAGCAGCGTGCAGAAGCGTAGGGCCGCGTTGGGGCACGTTCCAGTGCCCAGCCAAGCACCGAGTCTGGTCGTATGCAATGTCTTGACGAGAGCTCGAAGCCCCCAGGCGCACAGGCACACGACCGTCACGTACAGGAAAGAGCCACGCACGAGTCCGAGCTCGAGCGGCGCTAGCGGAGCTCGCAGGAGGAGGCAGCAGAGGTAGTAGACCGGCAAGGGTAGGAGGGCGGCGCAGGTCAGCAGAGCTCTCTGGTTCAGGGCCTCGGCGAGTGCGCGTTGCCACGCCCCGCTGGGTTCGGAGAGCCGTTCGCGGACGACCGCGGCGAGGGTCAGCAGCGTAGCGAGGAGCAGACAGACGACGCCGAGACGCCAGGAGCCGAAACGTGGCGCCACCAGGCCGAGGAAGATGACGGCGGTGGCTGCGAGGGTCAGGACTTCGATACTCCTGAGGTCGGCTGCCATGCGGGTTGCCGGCAGTTGGCGGTCGAGAATCGCTAGGCCGAGGAGGAACAGACAGGCGAGCCCGGTGCCGGTGGCGACGAGTCGGACGTAGTTGCTGGCGTAGCCCGAGGCATCGACTCCCATCCACGTGCTGAGACCAATGGCTCGCTCGGGGAATCCCCCCACGGCGACGGCGGAGTCGAAGAGGAGGGCGGCGGAGGGCGCAAGGAGCACCAGGGTGAGGGCCGCTGCCGAGTACCAGACCCAGGGCCTGGGAGCGGGCCCCTTCAACGGACGAAGCAATGACGGGCGCTGCATGGAATCTGGAATCTACGTCAAGCCAAGGCTTCGAAGCCGTTTTGGTGTCGCGACGTGCGGTACCGACCGAGCTCTGCGGCACTCTTCAGAACCGTGCGGCACTCCGTCAGGGCTCTGCAGCACCTGGCAATACGTGCCACGAGACCAGGCGTCGCGGGCCGTCATTTTGTCACCACGTCGCCGTCTCGGACGCGCGCAGCGTGTTCCCGCGCGGCTCTAGGCGCGCTCGGTCGGGATCGCCGCAGCGACCCGAGTCCGAGGTCGACTCAGAACGAAAGGCGGACGTGGAACTTGATCATGTTGCCGCGCTCGGGGTCTCCGAACACGTGCTCGAGCTGATACTCGCGGTTTTCGTCTTCCCAGGCGAGTTTCAGCGCTGCTTCGCCATGCTCGGTCTTGTGGATGGCTCGCAGCGACAGCTTGGACAGCCATTCGTTCGAGGTACGGATCCTGAACCGCGCACCGTAGTAAGGATGGCTCCCTGCAGACAGGCGGGGATCGATGCGGAGCTTCCAGGACTTGCTGGCTTCTGAGCGATGACGATCTCTGAACTCGTCGACCTTCAGACGACGTTCGAGCATCTCGCGGCTCATCTTGAGAAAACCGCTCTTGAGCGTGTCCTTGATGTCCTCGTAGGCGTGCGGGCGTTCGTAGTGGAGATCGCCAAACGGGTCGAGGTGGAACCGCTCCATGTCGAAGCGCGCCTCACTGAGCTTGCGCCAGCGCCTCTTGCCGACCAGGCCGCGCACCAGCTCGCGCTGCTGTGCCTGCGCAGAGATGGCACCGACGAGGCTCAGATCGTCCATCCGACTACTGACGTCAGGAGGCAGACGACGGATGCGCTCGAGCTCGTCGAGCAACTCGCGAGTCGCCAGTGGAAGGTGACGACGCTTCGTCTTGTCAGCGTTCTGGGGTTTTGAAACGTTGCTGGAAGCAACGTCCCCGGGGGTCGGATTCGAGTTGGCCTTCGCGTGCACCGAGCTGACCATCAGGAGAGCCGAGACGAGAGCCACCCTACAGTGGGACGAGCCATGGGCTCGCCGCCTGTGTGCACCCGCTTGGCGGCGGGTGGTGATCTTGGTGGTCATGGTCTTGTCGTCGCTCACCGCGTTCCCAGCCTCTTGGCGATCGCTTTCCGGCGATCGTTTCGAGCGCCTGTCAGAACCTTCAGGATTCTGGCGGACGAGCGAACTCTCTCCCGTTCTCGTTATTGGTCACTCGACTCCTGATCTCTTAGACCTCCGGTCTTCCCCCAAGTCACGTCGACCTAGACCCAGCGTGTCCGAGATGCGTGAGGAAACAGCTGAGAAGTCCGCGAAATCGCGCAGATTTCTCGCACGTCTCCTCTACCTGACCTACGCACAATGCCGCTAGGGACGGTCACATACTTCATCGTGATCTCAGAGAGTATCGCCTATATGCTGTCAAAGCATCAAGAGTTGGCAAAGAACCACCGACCGGTCGGTCGGAACGTGGTCGAGAGCTGTGCTCGCCGACCGGGGGCCGAGCCGTGCTTTTCAAGCATCTTCATGGTGGCTTTATGTGCTGACTCGTCCTACGCGCCAACATGACGTGACGGTCGAGCGCGTGCCCAGTCTCCATTCATTACCGTCCTGGTAGGTACGAATGTTTGTCGCGTTTCGTCGCTGCCGATCGGCAGCTCTGGATCGGCCCGTCAGCTCCACAGCTGACGAGACGTTTCGGTAGATCCCGCCTCACTGCCGCTCGACCGTCTCGTCTTCCCGCGGAATTGGAGCCGCTTCCTGGTTGGCCACTATGACTGCCTTTTTCCTTCCTTCTCGTATCTCTGTTAGCGTGAGTGCAGCAGAGGGACGTAGGGCATCGTGTTCGAGTGGTCATTTGACTCTTCGAGCTTCGCCTGAGCCACCTGTGAGCTCCCCTTGAGCCTTGTCGTCTTCCGTCTCGTTCTACTCCCGAGCTCGAGCCTCCAGCCGATTGCCCACCTTCGAAGGCCCTGAACAGCGCCACCCGGTCAGCTCGGACGAAGTCGAGCTGGATCAGACGTCGTCTCGTCCGGACGATGACGTCGATGTCGCCGAGTCGGCCGACAGCGACTCGGACTCCGCTTCGACAGCGCTCACCAAAGTCTTCGTGCTCGACACGTCGGTGATCCTCTACGACGTAGAGGTGCTCAGCCGTTTCCAGGAGCACGATGTCGCCATTCCGATCACGGTGCTCGAAGAGCTGGATGGATTCAAGAAGGGCAACAACGTCCTGTCTCAGCACGCCCGCGAGTTCATCAGGCGGCTCGATCGACTGTCGGACGATCGAGATCTCCGCGGTTGGCTGCCGCTCAACGGGCCGACCCGCGGCAAGCTCTGCGTGATCACCGACGAGGACCATGGTCGCTCTGTAGCGCGGGTGCTCGGCTCCAACGCCAATGATCAGCGAATCCTCGGCGCCGCACTGACACTTTCAGAGCGAGAGCCCGAACGCACGGTGATCCTGATCTCGAAGGACATCAACCTCCGAGTCAAGGCACGCGCTCTGGGGCTTCGAGCCGAGGACTACGAGAGCGTTCGCGTCGAGAACGTCGATCATCTGTACTCGGGGCGCAACACCATCGAGCTCGCAACCGACGACGCCATCGAGGAGCTCTATCAGCAGAAGAGCCTGCCGGTCGAATCGATCGGAGCTGCCTTCGGCTCTGACGGTCACAGCACCGACCACTGCTACACCATCCTGAGAGGCCCAGGCAAGTCTGCACTCTCGGTCTACGACCAGAAGGAGGCGGTGCTCCGTCCGGTCTACAAGGCTTCTGTGTACGGCATTTCGCCGCGCAATGCCGAGCAGACCTTTGCAGTCCACGCGATCCTCAACCGCGACGTGCCTCTAGTCACACTGAGCGGTTCGGCTGGAACCGGCAAGACTCTGTTGGCCCTGGCCGGCGCCATGGAGCAGCGTCGTGACTTTCGCCAGATCTTTCTGGCGCGTCCGATCGTCCCGCTCTCGAATCGTGATCTGGGTTATCTCCCAGGGGATGTCGACTCCAAGATCAGCCCCTACATGCAGCCGCTCTGGGACAACCTCGGTGTCATTCGCAATCAGTTCTCCGAAACCCAGCGCGAGTACCGGCAGATCGTCGAGATGCTGGAGATGGACAAACTGCAAATCGTGCCTCTGGCCTACATTCGCGGTCGGAGCCTGAACCGGGTCATCTTCATCGTCGACGAGGCCCAGAACCTGACGCCGCACGAGATCAAGACGATCATCACGCGTGCAGGGGAAGGCACCAAGATCATCTTCACGGGTGACGTCTTCCAGATCGATACGCCTTATCTCGACGCCAAGAGCAATGGTCTGTCCTACCTCATCGACCGGCTCCGTGGGCACGGTCTGTACGCCCACGTCAATCTCGAGAAGGGCGAGCGCTCGGAGCTCGCCAACGTGGCGAGTCAACTGCTGTAGTTCACTCGGGGTGGCGCCGAGCCCTCTCTGATGCAGCCGGGATCCGTATCGTCACGGACTGTAGCTGCTGCGAGCGGTGACCTCGGCTCCTCTCACGTTCACGTCGACGTCCAACTGGCGAGGGCCGCTACCTTCGGCCGCTGACGAGCGGACGGTGATCAGGTAGCGGGAACGCAGCTGCGAGAGCACCTGCTCGAATGCGGTCTCGAGACCCGCCAGATCGTCCAGCAAGATCAGCTCGCCACCGGTGGTCTCGGCGAGGCGCTGCAGGCCGCGACGCGTCGCTCTATCGGGCAAGGTGTCGCGGGGGGCTACGGCATAGACCGTGGCGGACGAAGTGGTGGCCGTCGCGACGACTTGATCCAACGTCACCTGGCTGATCTCGTCTTCGCCATCTGTGAACAGGACCACGACGGGGGTACTCGAAGCACCCTCCAGGTGGTTGAGTGCGACCGTCAGGGCGTCCCAGAGAGCAGTGCGGCCCAGCGGCTGGAGCCCGGCCAGGATGCGGAGCTTGTCGGTGAGGTCGCCAGACAGCGGCGAATCGATCGTCGCTCTATCTGCGAACGAGAGCACGGCGAGCTGGCTGGTTTCGTCGGCCATGGTCGACGACGCAAGAGTCTCCGCTGCGGCGCGGATCCCGGCAATGTGCGGAGCGATCGACGACGAGCGATCGACGAGCAGAGCCACGCTCAGAGGCAGGTCGGCGCTCCATTCGACGCTCTGGATATCCATTGGTGAACCGTCTTCCCTGACGGTGAAGTCCGCAAGCTCGAGGCCCTGGATCGGCGTCCCGTCGGCGTCGGTGACCGCAGCGGGAACTTGCACGAGCCGTACCGCGATGCGCTCGTCGAGCTCAGCCGTGCCGATGACGACGGCGTCTTCGCTCGTAGTTCCGTCTTCGAGGGTCGCGACGGCCCGGATCACGGCTGGTCTTCCGGAGGAGAAGCGCAGCCCTACGAGATAGGGCGGCTCTTCGAGCGACGCGACCTTCTGTGTGTCGAGATAGATGTCAACACTTTCAGGGGCCGTGCCATCGGGAGTCTCGACGTCGACCCGGGCCGTGAGGCTTCCGGGGTAGATGCCGCCGGGACGAGGTTCGATGAGCCTGACTCGAAACCTTTGCGCGCCCTGGTTCAGCCAGACCTGATCGGTGACCAGCTCCTCTTCGTCCCGGATGCCGACGACGCGCACGCGGTGGGGCTGCGCGGCGTCACCGAGATCGAGCTCCACGCTGTAGGGTGGTCTGCGTTTCGAGAGAACGGGCCGGTCATCGAGGAAGAAGGTGACTTTGTCGAGCTCGACGTTGCTCGTTGCCCGAAACCTGGTCAGTCCGGTGAGCACGTCGCCCGCGGGCACCGAGAGCTCGATGTTCGGTCCTTCGATGGGCGTCTCACGCGACGGAGCGGCTGGCTCGGGTCGGCCTTCTGGAGACGGGACCGTGAGGTCGCTGACGATCTGGGCGAAGCGGTTGGCGAAGACGTCCTCGACCTTGACGCGAAGCTGCCAGTCGCCGGGGCGCAGATAGCGAGTGAGACCCAGCGGAATGCTGGCGGCCTCCGGTGGCGTGGGGCCATCGAAGCGATAGCGGAAGCTCTCGAACAGGCTGCCCTCGCGCAGGATCTCTCCCGTCACGAGAAAGTGGTGGAACACCGTCTCTTCGAAGATGCGTCCCGGGGCGACCTCGCGGTCGATGTCCAGGATCAGTCTGACTCCAGTCCGGCTCTGACGACGATCAGGGAAGCTGATCTCGTGATCCACCTCGAAGATCTCCGCATCGTCGGGGAGTGACGTGGTCCCAGCCGCGAACACGGCGAGCCACTCGGCACTGGGCTGGGGCGCCGACGTGACCTCTTCGATGAGTTGATCGTAGGAGGCCGTGCGGCTGATGTGGGCGGTTGCGTAGCCGAAGAGGTCGTCTGCACACAACGCTTCGACGTTGCGTGTCGGGAGGCCCCCTCTCTGCGTGGGACGGACCGGCATGCCGGGGACCCAGATCTCGTACGGTTGGCTCTTGGCGCGGCGTTGGAAGATCACGACGAACTGACGAGCCGTGCGCTCGCTGCCGTTGTAGAACCAGATCTCGAGCTCACCACGCTTGGCGAAGCAGCGCGCCACCGAACGTCCGTTGGGCAGGTTCCAGCGGCCCGGTTCGCCGTTGAGCAGGTAGACCAGCAGTCGCGGATCGCCCGCCTCGAACCCGAGGTTGCCAGCGCGGACGGTCTCGTCCCATCGGCGCTTGAGCTCGTTGACCGGCGTTCTGGGGTCGGGGTCGCGCACGCTCCAGAAGGCCTGGATGAACTGATCGCGACGGTAGTCCTGCTGAAGGCTCAAGAAGAGCTCCTCTTCGGGCGTGCTGATCAGGCCTTGAACGCTCCTCAGCCAATCCGCGTAGCGCGGGTCCAGGACGGCAGCTCGAAGACTCTGGGTTCGACTCTCCTGCGCCGGGGTCTGCTCGCTGGACTGAGCACCTGCAGCTCGGCTCCACGAGCCCCCGAGGAGACCGAGAATCAGCAGCCCCGTGAGCAGCCCTGGCGCAGGTCGGTCCGGGCGCCTTCTGCGGCTGATCGGGAGAGTCGGCGCGTACGGCCGCGAGTTCGTGTGCGTCGTCAACCTGGTCGGTCGCTTCGGCGCAGTTTGCGAATCAGCGTGGTCCATGACTAGCCTCACGTGACGAAGAGGAGAACTTCATGAAGCCTGCACCCATCAAGGACGTCGTCGATCTCGAAGATCTGGAACGCCTCGACATTCGTGTCGGGACCATTACCACGGTCGAGGACGTCGAAGGGAGCCGCAAGCTGGTTGCGTTGACAGTCGACTTCGGGGACCACGAGCGTACGATCGTCGCTGGCCTCCGCGAAGAACGCCAAGACCCGACCGAGATCGTGGGACAACAGGCTCTGTTCGTGGTCAATCTCGCTCCTCGAAAAATGGCTGGGGTCCTCTCGGAGGGAATGTTGTTCGACATCGGCTACGCGGACGGCATCGTGCCGGTGCTAGCTCAGCCGGAAACTCGGGTTCCGAACGGCGCTCGAGCAGGCTAGGTCGCCAGACGTCGGTGTGGCAACTGCTCGTTTCTCTTGGGTTCGTTGCCGACGCCTGGTTGGTTCTGGGTAAGGGATGGGCGTAAGTGTCAGGGTTTCTACCTCGGAAGGTGTGCCCGCTATTCCTGGTTTCCGCAATCCTCGGAGGAAATCGCAATCGATTGAGGAAGTGGAGTGCGCGGTTGCCTCGTGAACCGATGTCCGCTTTTCCCCTACTGGAGCGTTAGCCCTAGCGGTTCGTCAAGAGCGGGATGCAGACGGGGTCTAGCGAGATCGAAGAGATCGGGGGGAGATCGCGATGCCCCGGGCGACACCTGACGGTCCGTGCGGTTAGGTGACGTTTGGTCGTTGTCTCAGGCACTGGCCAGGATTGTCGATCACGAGTGATGGCGGCAGAGCGGTAACATGAGCGTAGTTTCCGAATGAGCACGGTTTGCCGGAGCGGGATCTCGGAGTGGGCCTTTGGTCGACCCCTTCGACGGGCGCGTCGCCTGCACTGCCGCTCCTGCTGCTGAGAGCAGGTCATTCTTCGAATCGAGTGAGTGGAGACGTTATGGGGAGGTCTCGGCAAGAGCCATCGCGGTCGACGCTGTCTGCGGCGGTGCTCTCGAGCTGCGTCGTGGTCACCTCGGCGCTCTGTGTCGCATGCGGGGGGGGCGGTGACGCCGGTGGCGCCCGCACGGCTGAGCAGATCGATGCCGAGATCGAGGCCCTCAGGAGTGGATTCGCACAGGAGCCGACGACTCCAGACTCGGTTCTGGGGCGTGCGGTGACCGTGAGAGATTGGGCGAACCGCTTGGCGAGCGCCGGCGAAACGCTTCCTTACGGTCTGTTTGCCGACGTGTCCGAGCTCATTCGTGCAGGAGGTGCATCGAGTGCTGAGCAGACGGCTCAGCTCGACGCTCATGTCTTCGAGCTCGACCTGCGAGAGAGCGAGCCCGATGCGATCGGAGAGGTTCGTTTCGAGGACAACAGCCCCGTGGAGGCAGGCTCATGGACCACGATCGAGCAAACCTACGTCGTGGGGACGAGACGGCTGCAGGAGGGTGCTCGGATCGTGCTGCTACAGCAACCCACCAGCGACATGGGAGCCCTTCAGGCGGACGATCCGACGGCCGCCAACTTCGTCTCGATTCGTTCGACGAGCCCCGAAGCGCGCTTCTCACCAGTCGACGTCGAGTTGGGGTCTCGGGCGGGCGAGCCGAAGGTCGCGGCGCTGGGGTTTGGGCTCGAAGGTGGTCCCCTGGCAGCAGGGCAGTCGATGACCGTCGTGTACGGACGCAAGAGTGGTGGCTCGCCAGGTCTGCGCGCGCAGACCACGTCGACGGACAGCTGGCAGTTGCCGATCCTCATCGACTTCGACGGGTCCGGTCGCCTCGTCTCCCCGAAGCTGCCGTCTTTGAGGGTGATGGGGTCGGAACCGGTCGGTGTGTTGGTGATGGCTCCGTCGATCGTCGGAGTCGGAGAGTCTTTTGATCTCCACGTGAGAACTCACGACACCTGGCTCAATCGCGCCAGCGGTGACATTCCGGGTTATGTCGTGACTCTCAACGACGAGGACTTTTCCCAGGTACCTTCCGGCTCGCAGTCGATCTCGGTGCTGCGCAGTCTCAAGCTGGACGCGCCAGGAATCTACAGGTTCCACTTGGAATCACAGGGGGAGGGCCCGGAGATCGAGGCAACTAGCCATCCAATCTGGGTGGTCGAGGGACCATCGTCCAGAGTGTTCTGGGGTGAGACACACGTCCAGACGGGGGTTTCACGCGGGCAAGGTTCTGCTCGACACGCAATCGACTTCGCTCGGGACGACGCCCGCCTGGATTTTGTCGGACTGACCGAGTCCGACCTGTGGCTCGACGACGGGTCCTGGCGTTCGTTGCAGCAGCTGATCGAGCAAACTTCCGGCGATGGCGATCTGGTTGCCTACCTGGGCTACGAGCGGACCGTGCCCCGCGCCAGCGGCGGCCACCATGCGGTGTTGCTGAGGGACCCTCTGGTCGAACGCGTCCGACCGGGCGAGGCGCGAGGCCTGCTGGAGTTCTATGCGGCGCTTCGATCCTCCTCATCGTCGACGAACGAGCTGTTCGTCGTGGCCCACGCCGACGTGACGGCCGACTGGCAGACCGCCGATGCCGATCTCCTGCGCTTTGTCGAGATCGGGTCGCAGCACGGTACGTTCGAGTGGCTGGGCAACCGCTTCGCAGCCGAGGGCCACCGGGTCGGTTTCGCCGGCGGGTCGGACGACCACCTGGCCAGACCGGGCCTGAGCCACGGTCTCGCCATCGGGCCACGGCTGCACGGCGGCTCGCTGACGGCGGTCGTTGCCCCTCAAAAGACGCGAGACGCACTCTGGGACGCGCTCCGAGCCCGAGCCACCTACACCACATCGGGGCCGCGCATCCTGCTCGAGGCGACGCTCAACGGGCAGTCCATGGGCTCTACTCAGGCCGACACCGACGAGCGGCGGGTCGTCGGCCGCGTCTCGGGCACCTCGGCGATCGATCACATCGACCTGATCAAAAACGGTCTGGTCATCTACTCCCGAGACTACGCGGATACCGACCTTTCCGAAGACGTCTGGCTGCAGATCGGGTTCGAGTCTCGGTCCGAGATCCTCGATGCCCGACAGGGAGGCCCTCGGCCGACGCGAGTCTGGTCCGGTTCGCTTCGGGTCGAGGATGCCTCGATTGCCGAGGTGCGAGACGCCACCTTCGACAACCCTCACCGCGAGAGTCTGACTCTGGAGTACCTCAGCTCTGAAGAAGAGAGTGGAGTGCCGAGCAGGCGATCAAATGCAGAAGAACAGGAGCCGCAGATCGGGCAGGTCGACTTTCGCGTCGAGACCCGCGGGAACCTGGAGACTGTCGTGCTGCGCCTGGTCGGCGTGGCCTCGGAGAGCCGAGTGTTCCTCGAACTGGAGCCGGAGAGTGAGCTGACCAGCTCTCGAGACCCGGGTTCCGCGCGCGAGCTCGAGGGCGAGACGATCGAAGTGGCTCTCGACGAGCTGGCGGATGGCCGACTGGAGCGCGGACTGGCCGCCCACGGCCAGACGGATCGCGTCACGTTCCAGGTCATCGACGCCGAAGCCACTCGCGATCTGGATTTCGAGTTCGTCGACGTAGCCGATCCGAACTCAGGGGACTACTACTACATCCGGGTCACCCAGCTCGACGGAGCGGTGGCCTGGACGAGCCCATTCTGGATCGACTAGCCGATTCAGGCGATCTTGCGGCCTAGCCAGTCGAGCAGGATGGCGTTGAGCTCTTCCGGCTTCTCTTGCTGCGTCCAGTGTCCGCAGTTGGCAATGGTTTCCTTCTCGAGGTCGGAGATGTAGTTCTCCATTCCGTCGGCGGACGAGGGAGGCAGCACGACGTCGTTCTCGGCACCAACGTAGAGGCAGGGCACAGAGATATCCCACACGACTCCTTCGGGAGGTGGATTCTGGATCTGAGCTGATGCCCGGTACCAGTTGAGACCACCCGTGAAGCCTGTCTTCTCGAACGTATCGACGAAGTAGTCCAGCTCGGCCTGGGTGAGCAGGAGCTCGCCCGTGGGGTTGCCTTCGGCGACCAGACGGAGAAGATCGAGCTGTCTCTCCGGAGAGTCCTCTGGGAGGGCCTTGAACTCTTCGACGTTCCACATGCCGCCTCGTCGCATGAAAAACTCGAAGGAAGCCCGGACGTCCTTGGAGAGCACCGCTTCAGCTTCGCCTTCGGGCTGAAAGGTGTTGGTGTAGTAGTTCTCGGTGCGGACGATCAGCGGGTTGGGTGTGCCCGGATGTGCCGGATGAAAGGCGGGCGTGTTGACTCCGATGACGCCGCTGACTCGCTCCGGGTAGAGGCGCACCATCATCCAGACGACGCCGCCACCCCAGTCGTGGCCGCAAAAGACCGCCTGATCGATTTCCAGCGCATCGAGCATGCCGTTCATGTCGCCGCAGAGATGAGCCAATGTGTAGTTCTCCATACCCTCCGGGCTGTCCGTCAGGCCATAACCCCGCTGGTCCGGCGCGATCGCGCGGTATCCGGCCTCCGACAGCGCCTCGAGCTGATGGCGCCACGAGTAGGCGAGTTCCGGAAACCCGTGATTGAAGACCACGGGGGTGCCGTCACCGCCAGTGTCGTAGACCGCCATGCGGATGCCGTTGGTCTCGATGAATCGAGGTTCCGGCAGGCCAGGTGCGACCTGGACCGCCGTATCGTCGACCGGCTCGGTGCTCGGGGAATCAGTGCTGGTCGCGTCGTCGCTAGAACCAGGTGCGCAGCCGACGAAGGTCGCGCCGGCTCCGAGGCTCAGCCATTGGAGGGTTTGACGTCGAGTCAGGCGAGAGAGGGGGCTGTCGAAGGGTGTCGTCATTGGGGATCTCCATGTCGCGAGCATTTGGCTTGCACGGTGGCATGCGAGTGGCTGAGAGAGTGCTGGGAATGAGCTGTCGGGGCGCCGCCCATGTTAGATCAGGTCGCGGATGACACGACGAGTCGGGGGCGGAGACGAGGGCGAAAGCTCAGCCAGGGCTTTGATCTCGAACCCTGCTGCGTGTCCTTCAGGGCTCGCCCGGGTTCGACGGACTCTCCACTCCGCGAAGGTCCTGGACTAGACGAAACCAGCGCGATCTGCGATCTTTCCTCGACTTGCCATTTCACCGTCGCGAGCCGTTGAGCTGTCGTGACGGAAGCGACTTGGTCGGGCCTCTTGCCGGCCGACTGTGGTCTCAGTTCAAGGAGTAGTGAAGCATGAAAGAAGCTCTGCAGTTCTACATCGGGGGCCAGTGGGTCGACCCGGCCGCCCCTCAGACTCTCGACGTCATCAACCCCGCAACCGAGCAGCCGGTCGGGCGAATCTCGCTGGGTGGCCAGGCTGACGTCGATTCGGCCGTCGAGGCAGCCAAAGGTGCGTTCGACAGCTTTTCGCAGACCACCAAGGAGGAGCGCCTCGAGCTGCTTGGCGCCGTCGTCGGTGGGTACCAGGCCCGGATCGACGAGATGGCCGCGACCATCACCTCCGAAATGGGAGCCCCGGCTTGGCTCGCGAAGGCGGCTCAGGCGCCCTCGGGTCTCGCTCATCTCGCGCAGGCCATCGAGGTGCTCAAGGACTACGAGTTCTCCGAGCAGAAGGGCGGGACGATGATCCTCAAGGAGCCGGTCGGCGTCTGCGGCTTCATCACCCCATGGAACTGGCCAATCAATCAGATCACCTGCAAGGTGGCCCCGGCGCTGGCCGCAGGCTGCACCATGGTGCTCAAGCCCAGCGAGGTGGCACCTCTGAGCGCGATGCTCTTCGCCGAGATCATGCACGACGCTGGTGTGCCCGCGGGTGTCTTCAATCTCGTCAATGGTGACGGTCCCACGGTGGGAGCTGCGATCTCGTCGCATCCCGACGTCGACATGGTGTCGTTTACCGGCTCCACACGAGCCGGGCGAGAGGTGGCCAAGGCCGGCGCGGACTCGATCAAGCGAGTCACCCAGGAGCTCGGCGGCAAGTCGGCGAACATCGTTCTCGAAGACGCCGATCTCGAGAAGGCCGTCGCGAGCGGTGTTCAGGCGTGCTTCATGAACAGTGGTCAGTCCTGTAACGCGCCGACGAGGATGTTCGTGCCGGCAGCGATGCACGAGCAGGCCGTCGAGGTTGCCAAACAGGCCGCCGAGGGCACCGGTGTCGCCGCTCCCGACGCCGAAGGCATGAACATCGGTCCCGTCGTCAGCGAAGCCCAGTTCGAGAAGATCCAGGGTCTCATCGAGAAGGGCATCGCAGAGGGCGCCCAGCTCGTCGCCGGTGGTCCGGGTAAGCCGGAAGGCCTCGAGCAGGGCTACTACGTTCGACCCACGGTGTTTGCCGGGGTCGACAACGACATGACCATCGCCCGCGAGGAGATTTTCGGGCCAGTGCTCTCGATTCTCCCTTACGAGTCGGAGGAGCAGGCGATCGGCCTCGCCAACGATACGCCTTACGGTCTCTCCGGTTATGTTCAGTCGGGTGACGTCGAGCATGCCCAGAAGGTCGCCGCGCGACTGCGCACCGGCAACGTGCACATCAACGGGGCGCGCCCTGACTTCTCGGCCCCGTTTGGCGGCTACAAACAGTCGGGCAACGGCCGCGAGTGGGGCGAGCACGGCTTCGAGGAGTTTCTCGAGGTCAAGGCCGTCATGGGTGTCGGCTGAGGCTCTGACGAGCCAGCGAGAAGGTGATCTCGTTCACCTTTCTCGCTGAGCTGCCTCGCCTCTCGAGCCCCGATCCCTCACACAGGGTCGGGGCTTTTCAGTTTGCAGGTCCAGAGGCCGACCACGGCTGAATGGAGAGCTGGACTCCAGGTAGAAGACAGTCGCCAGACAAGACGTGGATAGAGAGAGTAGGAGAGTGTCGTGTCGCTCAAGATGACCAAAGACGAGAGAGAGCAGTTCCTGGCTGATCTGCATGTCGGAGTGATCAGCATCGACGAACCGGAAAGGGGGCCGCTCACGGTTCCGATCTGGTACGACTACGCACCGGATGTCGGCGTTTGGGTGATCACCGGCGAGGAGTCGCGCAAAGGGCGTCTCCTGCGAGCCGCAGGGCGCTTTTCGCTCTGCGTCCAGACGGAGTCGCCTCCGTACAAGTACGTGAGCGTCGAAGGTCCGATCGCGAGCATCGGCCCGTCTGGCCGCGAGGAGCATCTGCGCCCCATGGCCCGCCGCTACCTGGGTGATGAGCAGGGAGATGCCTACGTCGCGGGCTCAGGTAACGAGGAAGGCTCGATTCTCGTCACCATGAAGCCCGAACGTTGGCTGACCGTCGACTACGGCAAGGCTGGTTGAGCGCTACAGGTTGGCGCGACAGGTTGCGTCTTTGTCAGGGGGCGGCGATCGCTCCCTGGTCGAGGGGCTGATCGAGAGTCTTCGCGCTGCGAGCCGCGGCGCGGCGCCGCTCGACCAGGAGGTAGAGGCTCGGCACGAAAAGCAGCGTGATGGCCGTCGACGTGAGCAGCCCGCCGACGATGACTCGGGCGAGCGGAGCCTGAATCTCGCTGCCTTCGCCGAGACCGATGGCCAGCGGCACGAGGCCTAGAGCCGTGGTCAGCGTGGTCATCAGGATGGGCCGCAGACGACGGCGTCCGGCTTTGACGATGGCGTCGAGCAGCTCCTCGCCGTGCTCTCGGCGAAGGATGTTCGTGTAGTCGACCAGCACGATGGCGTTGTTGACCACGATGCCCACCAACACGACCAGTCCGAGGAACGAGTTCATGTTGAAGGTGGTGCCCGTAATCACCAGCGACAGCACGACGCCTACGAAGCTGAAAGGTACCGAGGTCATGATGATGAGCGGTTGGATCAGCGACTCGAACTGTACGGCCATGACGGTGTAGACGAGAAACAGCGCCAGGAAGACCCCGATCAGCAGCTCGGCAAAAACTTCGCCCTGCTCGCGAAGCTCTCCTCCGAGCCCAGCGGAAAATCCCTCGGGAACTTCGATGAGCGCAAGTCGCTCCTGGAGGTCGGCCACGACCTCGCCGAACCCGCGGTCGCTGATGCCTGCGCTGATGCGCAAGATGCGCTGCTGATCCTCTCGCGCGATCGACGTCGGGCCCATGGAAGGTTCGATGCCGGCGAGCGCACCCAGACGGATGACCTGACCCTGGGGTGTGACGATCGGGAGCTGAGGGAGTTGCTCGAGATCCGCGCGCTGTTCCTCGGCCAACTGGATTCGCACGTCGTACTCCTCGCCGCCTTCGCGGAAGCGAGTGGCCACCTTGCCGAGGACGTAGTGTTCCACGGACTCCGCGACGTCGGCACCAGCCATGCCCAGCTCGGCGAGACGCTCACGGTCGACGTGCAGGGTGCGCTCGAGCTGTCCGCGCTCGCGGTCGACCCTCGGATGGACGACACCGGGAACCTCGAGCATGGCCGTACGCACACGCTCTGCGAGGGCGTCAGCGGTATCGAGGTCGTGCCCCCGAATCTCGACCGTCAGTCGCTCGCCGCCACCGCGCATCATGCGCATCATCATGTTGCCGCTGGACGGGTAGACCTTCACGTCGGCACCTGGCAAGTCGGACATGGCTTTGCGGATGGCGCTGACGATGGTTTCTTGACCACGATTACGCTCGGATATCGGAGTCAGCATGACCTCCATGGATCCCTGATTGCCAGCGGCTGGGCGCCACCAGTTTTCGGGACCGGCGGTGGAGACCAGGTGCTTCAGCTCACCCTCCTCGAGGGCGCCCCGCAGACGCAGTTCCAGCTCTTTCATGGTGGTCGCGGTGGTCTCGACCGGTGTGCCGATCGGCAGCTCGACGTGGACACCGAGCTGGCCTTCGTCGCTCTCGGGCATGAGCTCGAAGCCGATCTGTGAGGTCATGAAGAAAGACAGCATGAGAAACCCCACGGCGCCGCCTACCACTCGCCAGGGATGCCTCAGCAGTCGCCTCAAGGTGGCGTCGTACCAGCGGTCCAGTCCCCGGAGGCCAACCGTGATGCGGGGCAGGACTCCCAACGGGTCGCGAGCGTCGCGGCTGTTGCCCAGAAAGCGTGCGGCGAGAGACGGGATCAGGGTCAGCGAGACGGCGAGCGAGCAGAACAGGGCAAAGCTCACGACGATCGCCATCTCCTTGAAGAAGATGCCGGCGAAACCCCCGATGAAGACGACGGGGATGAACACGGCGATCGTCGTCATGGTGCCCGCGAGGATTGCGGTGCTGACCTCGCGGGTTCCTGCGATCGCTGCTGACAGAGCCGAAGCGCCCTGGCGCCGCATTCGGTGGATGTTCTCGAGGACTACGATCGAGCTGTCGACGAGCATGCCGATGCCCAGCGCGATCCCGCCGAGCGAGATCACGTTGAGGGTGAAGCCGTAGAAGTACATCAGCGCAAAGGTAGCCAGCACGCTGATCGGAATCGCGGTACCGATGATCAGTGTGGCGCGCAGATCGCGAAGGAAGATCAGCAGGACGATCACGGCGAGCGCCGCGCCCATCAAGGCGCCCAGCCGGACGTTGTTGACGGATTGGCTGATGAACTCCGAGTTGTCCATGAGGATCGAGATCTCGGCGCGTCCGGCATAGTCGCGGTTGAGCGCGTCGATCTCGTCGCGCACGTCAGCCATGACCTCGACCGTATTGGCCCCGGACTGTTTGGATACGTACATCCGCATCCCGGGCTCGCCGTCGATCCAGAGCTCGTTGGTGATCTCGCGGAAGGTGTCGCGCACCTCACCCAGGTCCTTGACCTGGAGTGGGCGCCCATCACGAGTGCTCACCACGACGTTGGCGATCTCTTCGGTGCTCTCGAACTCTCCGACCGTGCGGATCATGACCTCGCGGCCGGTCTCGAGCATGTCTCCGGCCGACACGTTGCGGTTCTCGCGCGACAGTGCGCGCGTGACCTCGGCGGGGCTCACGCCGAGAGCTGCCAGACGTGCCTGGTCCAACCGAACCTGGATCTCGCGCTCGCGACCACCTCGGACGTCGACGCTTGCGACTCCGGGCACCCTCTCGAGACGGCGAGACAGAGTCTCTTCAGCCAGTCGACGAAGGCGTCTCACGTCGCCGCCGCCACCGACTCCCAGGAAGCCGATCGGCATGTCCGACAGGTTGAACTTGAAGACGGTCGGATCGTTGGCGTCTTCCGGCAGGACTTCGCGCACGAAGTCCATCTGCTCGCGGATGTCGTTGACAGCTTCGTCCAGATCGCGTCCCCACTCGAACTGAATCGAGATCCGGCTCATGCCTTCCGCGGAGGTCGAATTGAGCTTGTCGATGCCTTCGATGGTCGAGAGCGACTGCTCGATCGGCCTCGTGATCAGGCTCTCGATCTCTTGCGGCGATACGCCGGTGTAGGTGGTCGTCACCGACACCTGTGGCATGTCCGCCTCGGGCATGAGGTCGACGGCGAGCTGCCTCGATGCAACGACGCCGAGGACGACGACACAGAAGTAGAGCATCGCCGTCCCGACGGGGCGTCTGGCGGCGAGTTCGTAGATCTTCATGAGGTCGCTCCAGTGGCGCTAGGGGAGGTGCTCGTCGGCGGAGCGGCGCCTTCGGTCTGGACGACGCGGATGGGTGTCCCGTCGAGCAGTTCTGCGTGGCCCAGGGTCAGGACGAGCTGACCTTCGGCAAGTGTGCTGCGGATGGCCGAGATCGAACCCGAGGCGCCGAGTAGCTCCACTTCGGTCCAGCGTGCCAGGGAAGCGTTTGACTCACCCTCGGCCGGCTGCTGGCTCGGCTCGCTCACGAAGACTCCGAACGACTGTCGACCTGCCGCATCGACGCGATCGAGAACCGCAGTTCCTGGGACCAGCTGAACATCGTCGAGCTCGCGCAAGGCGACTCTCACGTCGGCATACATTCCGGGGCGCAGCAGAGGAGTCGTAGCCGTGAGCTCGCCTTCGACCAGCGCAGTGCGGTCCGACCTGGTGACCTCGCCCGAGATGCGCCTGACGGTTCCGTTGAAGGGACTGTCACCTGTCGCCTTGGTAGTGACCTCGAACCCGATACCCGGGCTGATGATGCCGAGATCCCGCTCGGGAACCCGGAACTGAACCAGCAGAGGCGCCTGCTCGACGACCCTCAAGATGGCGACGCCTGGTTGAACGAGCGCGCCGCGATCGAGGTAGCGGGAGGCGACGGTGCCATCGAACGGTGCGAGCACCCGAGTGTCGTCGAGTTGCCGCTGGAGCAGGCTGAGGCGAGCCTGTGACTGAGCGACCTGAGCTTCGTTCGCAGCGACGTTCGCCTTGGCCGTGGCCAGCTGGGCCGAGATGCGCTCGTACTCCTGATCACTCAGCAGCTCTTCCTGGAAGAGATCTGCGGCCCTGCGCTCTTCGGCCGTTGCACTCTCGAGCTCTGCACGCGCGCGCTCGAGATTGGCTTCGGCGACGTTGACCTGACTCTGGGACTCGCGATGCTGGCTCGCCAGCTCGACATCGTCGACGACGGCCAACACCTGGCCGCGGCTGACCCGATCGCCGATCCGCACGGGAACCGACTCGAGGATGCCGGAGACCTTTGAAGCGATGTCTGAGACTTCCCCGACCAGCTCGCCGGCATAACTGCCGTGAATCTCGAGATCTCCTCGCGAGATGACGGCTGCGCGGACGGCAATCGCTCTCTCGGCGCCCTGGAAACTGGCGCCTCCGCCACCTTCGGAGCCGCGGGTCAGCTGGAAGAGGAGGAGGGCCACCACGGCCGCGAGGATCCACATCCAGGGCGACCGAAGGCGGCTCTTGCTTTTGGTGCCACGGTTTCCGACGGGTTCGCTCGACACAGTGTGGGTCTCCGAATCAGGGCTCTCGTGGTCGATAGAGGCCCGGGCTAGGCCGGTTTCAGGAGTCATCTTCAGGCCTCCGGGACGAAGCTCTCGCGTGGATCGGTAGCTGCGGTGGGCGGTTCGTGAGAGGTTGCGGCCGCCGAGACTGCTGAGTTGGTCGTTTCGGTGGAGCCTGGTGTTTCATTCGAAGCTGAAGCCACGGCCTCGACCGACGCCTGGTCTTCGTCTGAGCGACGCCACTCGTCGAGCACCGAGTCGGCGCTTCGGATGGCGAGCTCGTAGAAGCGGCTCATGGCCGTGAGGCGGCCGGCGACCTGCGGGCTCGGGTCGGTCATCGAGCCGCGACAGCGCTCGACGATTCCTTGAATTCGACGCAGTCGTTGTGTGTGGCTTTCCAGCAGGCGACCGTAGTGGTCGTCCACCAGCCTGAAGAAGTCTCGGCGTTCGCCAGGCACGGTGAAACGCTCGATGAGGCCAATGCTCTCGAGGTGGCGGGTATTGGTGCTGACGCTGCCGCGGCTCACTTTGAGCCGTTCGACGAGATCGTCGAACTGAAACGGGCCTTCTTCGACGATCAGCAGGCCAAGGATACGTCCGGCGATTCTCGGGAGTCCGTCGGCTTCGGCAACGAGGCCGAGACTTTCTACGAACTCGTCTGCGGGATTGAGCTGTTCGATCATGTCAGGATTATCGTTTGGAATGATTCGTTCAGTCAAGACTGAACGTTTCGAATAGAGCGGACGGCCAACCGTTGCGGCTTTCGACAGGAGGCCTCATAGGATCGGACCATGTTGGCCCGATCGGACGTGAGGCGACGGGGACGACGGCCTTCGAGTTGCCGTCTAGCTGCCATTTGTGCCGGTGCGCTCCTGCTGGGCCTGGAGAGTCAGGCGATTCTCGGGGTTGCCACGGAGGGCCGATTCGTCGATCTCAGCGCATCGGTGTTCGCCGAGCATCGACGGACCCTTCAGTTGATCGTCGACCGAGGCCGCGAGTCGACGATCGATGGCTCGACTCCGGCCTTCGAGAACGACGGGCCAGAGGTCGACTCGTTGCCTTCGAT
>JANQPS010001130.1 GCA_028285365.1 Thermoanaerobaculia bacterium
TCCTCGACGGCGTCTCGCTGCTGGGGGACCTCGACTCGTCGTCGCCACCCGCCCTCTCGACTCGCAACTCGATCTTCACGGGCTCGTGCAGCCACACGATCACGTCTCTCGGCGGCAACCTCGAGTCCGAGACCGATACCTGTGGCCTCACTGAAACGACCGATCAACACTCGGTAGCCCTCGCCGCACTAGCGCTACTCGACCTGGCGTTTCGAGGAGGGCCCACTCCCACGGTGGGCCTCGGTCCCGATAGCGTCGCCATCGACAGCGGCGTCGAGCCCTGTCTCTCGGAAGATCAGAGAGGCGTCGAGCGGCCGCGGGGAATCACGTGCGACAGTGGTGCCTTCGAGTCCGGCGCCATCTTCGCGAGCGGCTTCGAAGCCGGCAACCTCTCCGACTGGGAGACCAGCTCGTAAGGGGTTGCCCGGAGTCCTCTGGCCGATCCCTACCTAGCCGTAGATCCCTCGATAGAACTTGTTGGCCACCGGGGCGATCATCACCGTACCGGTTCCTTCGATCACGTTGACCAGGCCTTCACCCGAGCGTGCCGAGGCGATCAGTCCCTTAGTGGCCTTCTGAACCGAGAACGACAGTGACGCCGTTCGCGCCACCGCAAACGAGCCGTCCACGGTCAGCCGATCGTTGTTGAGCTCGAGTTGCTGCACGGGTCCCCACGACGTGTAGAGCACCTTGCCCGTGCCCTGGACCTGGGTCTGGAAGACGCCCTCGCCGCCGAGGAGCGCACCACCACCCTTGTTGACGAAGACCCCGACGTCGATCTCGTTGTCGGCCGCCAGGAAGGCGCCCTTGTCGAGCACCCAGGCCTCGTTGTTGAGCTCGAGCATGTTGATCTCACCGGTGGTCGGTTCCAGGAAGATCTCGCCTGCGCCCGTATACATGGGCCGAATACCCTCGTTCGTCGCCGCAGCCTTGAGGAAGCCTTTCGCCGAGGCCTTGGGGACCTCGATCGTGATGTGACCACGCATGTAGTGCATGGCGCCACCCTCGACGTGAACCTGGTCGCCGTTGATCTCGATGCGGGCGAACTGTTTGCCTTCGGCTCGAAGGACCTCGAAGATCGTGCCGAAACTCTCACGCCGCTGGACCACGACCGGCAGTCGGTCGCCGAGATCCTCGCGGCTCTCGAGCGGGGCTGCCGCAACCGAGGACGCTGCGGGTTGTACTTGGGCGGCCGGTTGCGCCACCTGAGGCTCCGCGGCCGGAGCAGCAGCCACGTCGGGTCGCGCCGGCGGAGTCGCCGCAGCAGCAGGCTCGGGTGCTGCCGGCAGCAGCTCCGGAGCGATCTCGGAGATCGGCTTCCACTCAGACTGACCGGGGGCTCCCCAGAGCTGGGTTTCACCAGTCACCTCGCCGGCAGCCAGCTTGCTGCGGACGTCGTCAGCCGTGAACGGTCCCGTCGTATTTCCGTCGATTGCCAGGTAGTAGTCACTCATGTTCTCTCCCCTTCAGGTGATGCGCCCGTTCAGTCAGCGAGCACGCGCGAGTCTACGGCAGAGCCCGCGCCTCGTGCGTGTACTGCCGCCCTTTCCCTGCAGCGGTCGCGTCGGCCACGTCCAAATGACCGAACGCTGCAGGTGCGTCGTGAGAAAGACGCTTCAGCATCGTCTTGCGATGGCCGTCGCACTCCAGGCGGACAGCCGCCCGTCGAGCGACCACGGCCGATTCGCCCTGCTACTTGGTTCGGTAGCTCCTGAGCGTCGCCAGATCGGCCGGCGACAGCTGCGACGTCTTGTCTGGATCGTCGTCAGCTTTCGGCTCCTCGGTGTCCGCTTCGATGTCGACGCGGAAAGAGCCCGGCTCGATGAGTGCTGTCAGGTCAGAACGGTAGACCGCCGCTTTCAACGCCGACTGGACCTTCGACGCCGCAAGAGCCTCCGCAAGCTGCTGTTGGAGGGCCGTCGGATCTTCGGCGTTGGGGGCGAGATCCAGGGAAACGCGAAGACCTACAGCGATGGCGGGCATGATTCACCTCTGGAGACGTTGTCGGTGGGCCCGACTGCTCAGGCCTCCAGAGTACATGGCGGATCCGGACCGCGAGTTGCGTCATGCTCACGCCGGCAGATTTCGAGCCCGGGCCGTCGTCCGACTCAGCCAGGCAGGATGTCAGCACCCAACCGAGGGAAGACCGAATCGGCCGACCCGACTCGTGAACAGCCACAAACGAGGGTCCAAACGCCCACTCCTCGGGATCAGAGACGCGGCCACGCTCACCAAAACCCTGGACGCACTTCGGCTGCGCCATTCCGTCCCCTGCACCTGGAAGCTGCCCTCGAGCCCAAAGGGATTCTCCGCAGTGCCCGGGGTGTTGCAACAGGTGTCGGGGCCCGGTCGGGGGCAGCGGTCGCGCCACGGGTCAACGCTTCAGCGCCAGAAGGTCACTCTCTCAGAGACCTACTGAGCCAGGGTCAGCGGTTCTCGCCGGGCACCGACTACAGCAGGGACGCGTGTTGGCGCCCACCAAGTATCACTAGCGGTGGCCGTCAGTCTGCGAACACGCTCCAGATCACAAAGAGCGATGCCAGGATGAGCGCCGAGCCAATCGCACTGCCTGCTACATCAGCCAGGCGGTGTCGCTGGATGACTTTCTGGTCATCGACGTAACGAGAGCGCGGGTCTTGGGGTAGCTGGACCATGTCGACTCCCTTCGGCGAGTCAAGTTTCGCCTCGATTTGAGGTTCGCACGCAGAGCCCTACTAGATCCAAGGAGTTCGACGTTGCCTCGCGCTCAACCGACCGTCTCGAATCGATAGCGAATCGTGCCAGAGCTTCCGCCGACCCCGAAGTAGACGTCACCCTTCCGCCGAAGGACGCGACAGTTCGCCTGCCGAGGCCCCGGGCCACGACAGACCGTGATCTCGTCCTTGTCACCAGCGAAGTGCCACCAGCCGATCAGAACGCGGCCATCCCGTTCGTAGTGGAGCTCGTGGTCATCCTCGTAGCAGGCCCGATACCTCTCGCCCTTCTTGCCGTCGAACCCACTCGACGGCTCGAGGACCGTCCCTTCCTCACACCTCCCCGCAAGAAGTGCCCGGGCCTCTTCGAGTGTCACAGGCTCTGAATCGCTGAGGTCCTCCTGAGACAGCGCCGGCATCGCGAACACCGAGATCACTAGTGCCAGGACTGATCCGACTGCCTTCTTTGCCATGCCAACCCCCTGAGTCAGATGGGCATCCCGCTGCCCGGCATCAACCACGCCGGAGCCAATATCGGCAGCAATTCCCACTTCGGTCACGGTACCACCAGGTGCCAGAGCGCTCGTCC
>JANQPS010001134.1 GCA_028285365.1 Thermoanaerobaculia bacterium
CAGCAGCCGCTTGACGAAACCACGTGATCCGGTGTCGACAGTTTGATCAGTCATCTCGATTTGATCGGTCATCTCGATCACTCATTTCGGAGACCTCGAAACACCTGCAGAAGTAGCGCCCCTGCTCTTCGGCAGACCCGTTCTTCGGACGCAAACGGCATGCCAGACACGAGGGTTTTCGCGCGATATCCAAGGCGGTGAGCACGCTCCCGGCTACCTCGGCCGGTCGGAGAACGTTCCTGATGGCCGGATCCGGGCGAGCATGGAGTCGCGTAGGTCGAACGGTACGACCCATGACGGTGAGAGCTTGCGGAGCATACTCCCGAGCACCGACTCGAAGGGCAGATATCTCGCCAACCGGGGTGCCAGGTAACCCACCGAGAAGTACCAGCGGCTCGTGCGCAACCCGACGACTCGGCCACCGGCCCGATCGGCCAGTGCAGAGAGGGTCGATCTGGAGAAGTAGTTGATGTGGCCTGCTCGGCGATGCCACCAGCGACGCCCCATGAGGCGTGCTGCCAAGCTCTCCACGTCTGGCGTCACCACGATCAGCTCACCCTGCGGGGACAGGACCCTCAGACACTCTTGCACGCACCCTAGAGGGTCACGGAGATGCTCCAGGACGTCGATCAAGAAGACCAGATCGAACGCACCGTCAGACCACGGTAGGCTGGCACACGTTCCGGCTTCGAGTTCGACCCCAGCCCGCTGGCGGGACGCATCACGAAAGCTCGAGCACACCTCGAGCCCCTCGGCCTCGAGGCCGCGAGCTCGCGCTTCTTCAACGAGCACCCCCATCCCCGCGCCGACGTCGAGTACGCCACGAGCCGGGACACTCTTCAGCGCACGGTCGAGTAGCCACTTGGCCTGACGCCGTCGAGGCACCGTGGTCGAGAGGTAGTCCTCATCGACAACCGCCTCGTACTCTTGCTCGATACCGGCACACAACGTTCGAGAGGCGAACATGAGGCCGCACGACGCACATGTCGCCAGCGGCAGGGTCCGTCCGTAATCCGAGTCACTCACCTTGAGACTCCTGGCAGAAGGCAGCGCCGCCTCCGACTGGTCGTCTCCGAGGACCAGCTCGCGCGCACCACACAGCCAGCAACCTTCGCTCCAGAGGTCGCTCACTCGTTCAGCTTCCCGAGACTCGGTCTTGGCAGGATCCATCCCTGTTCGACTGACCATGATCGCGAGTCGATTGGCAACTGAGCCAAGCGGCACGCCCCCGCCCGTTTCCTGCCCGGTTGCGCAGCCCTCCTGCGCCACTCTTCGAGCCCCTGGCCGCGGTACCGGACTGGGCCGGAGTCCGATTCTCCAGTCCGTCGAAGGTACCAGACGCGCTGCGACGAACGGCGACAGCCTACGGGCGAACGTCAGGCGCCAGCGCCAGCTACAGAGCTAGTCACCGCGACCGCCGACCGTGCGGGTCCGCCGCGATAGACGGCTTCGAATCGGTCGATCACTCGACGCAGGTCGAGCTCGTCAGCGTGCTCGCGGGCCGCTTTGGACAGCCTGTTCCGCTCCCCGGTGTCACAGACGACTCGTCGCAACGCCTCGGTCATCTGCGCGATCGCGGCAGGATCTTTGTCGAAGCCCTGTTCGCCTGGAAGATTCCAGTCTTCTGCGGGAGCGACCACAAAACCAGTCGCGCCGTCGCAGACGAGGTCGGATACACCACCGACGTCCGTAGCCACCACCGGCAGTGAGCACGCCATGGCTTCCAGCACCGTGACCGGAATGCCCTCTTCCAAAGACGGCAAGACGAAGACATCGACGTCCTTGAAGACCCCGAGCACGTCGTTTCGGTATCCCAGAAAGTAAACCCGGTCGATGAGCCCATACTCGGCGACCGCATCGCGAATGAGGTCTTCGTCTGGCCCCTCACCAACCAGAGCCAGAGCCCAGTCTTCACCCCGAAGCTCGTGCAGGCTCTCCATCAGATAGCCGTAACCTTTTGCCCGAATCAGGCGGCCCACCGAGCACAGGAGCACCGTGTGCTCTGCAATCCCCAGCGATTGACGAACAGGAGACCTCTGGACCGCATCCGCGCCCGCGAGGTCGATGCCGTTGCCGATGATCGTGATCAGCGACTCGTGGACTCGATCACGCTCCATGACGGCCGTCTTGACCGAGCTCGCCAGCGCGACCACCACGTCGGTCCAACGGGTCGTCAACCGATTGAGCCAAATGACGAAGCGCCCGCGATTGAGGTCGGTAGAGCGCTCGGAAGACACGTGACGACAGCGCGAGCGAGACAGTCGGTTGGCGATTCGCGAGACGATGTTCGCTCGAGGGAGGAACGAGTGGATCACGTCGAACTCTCGACCAGCGAGCCAGCGGCGCATCAAGCTCACGGAGCGCAAGAGACCAACAAGGGTGATTCGCTCAGGCATGTCGAGCGCGGACGTCTCCACACCCTCTTCGATCAAGCGGCGCCCGATCCTCCCGAGGCCCTTGATACTCAGAACCGCCACTTCATGACCCCGTCGCTGGAGCTCCAGAGCGTGCTCGGCAAGCGCACTTTCGGTGCCGCCGAAGTCGAGACCGTTGATGACGAGGAGGACTCTCAAGCGGTCCCCAGGGATCACTT
>JANQPS010001145.1 GCA_028285365.1 Thermoanaerobaculia bacterium
CTGCCGGCTGACGCCCTCGGGGACGGCGCCATGATTCTGGTGGCCGGTGCGGTGTTGATGACACCCGGAGTCTTGACCGACTTGCTCGGCTTCTCGCTACTCGTTCCCGCGTTCCGTCGCTGGATCAAACGACGCGTGCGTCGTCGGTTCGAGCGGGCTGTCGAACAGGGACGGGTCAATGTGACCGTGGGCCACGGAGCGTCTCCTTTTGGGGGGCGTGGTGGCGCGGACGGCGGCCTCAAGAACATCACTCCCGAAGGTCCGCGTCGTGAGGACTGAGTCAGCTGGTGGACGAGTCGCGGGCGCTAAGGCGCTCGTGACTCTCGAGGCCAAAGACCAGTCTCGCGATTCTCGTAGGCGTGAGCAGGAGCCCTGGCCGAATCGATGAGCGACGGCACGCGAAGGCAACAGCGCGCTCAGCTCCAGTTGGGCGAAGCACGTGCACGTGCCGCGCAGTGGGCGAGCAGCGCCGAGGCAGCGCGAAAGGAAGACCTCACCGAGCTCCTGCAGCTGAGTGGGGCCTGAAGGTCGGCGACGAGCGGTGACGCTTCAAGGCAATGGTCATGAGTCTCGTGAGACCTTGAGGGACTCCGAGCTCGATCTCGCGCGCTCACCCGAGCGGTGTTTCTCCTGCATCAGTGGTGGGAGGCTGCTCGCTGGACGGGGTGCCTTCTGTGGTCAATCGGTTTTTCTGAGCGAGACCGGGAAGACGTGGCGAGCCTCGTCCTCGCTGCGTGAGCTCGCTCGCGGGCGTCGAGTGGCGGTGGACCTGGAGGGAGCTCGCGACTATCTGGAGCTCGGCTTCGTGCCAGCTCCGCGCACCTTGATCCAGGGCATCGAGAGCGTTCGTCCGGGGTGGGTCGTGGAGATCGATTTGCACAGCGGTCGTCGGGAGGAGTGGCGGGTCGAGCCGAGCCTTGCTGTTAGTCGCTCGACTCCCGAAGCCTTCTGGAGGATCGTCGAAAGCCGCGTCGAAGCGTCAGAGTGTGATGCGCTGCTGCTTTCGGGCGGTCTGGACTCAGCGGCAGTCGCACTCGCGGCAGCCCCGCGCCAGCAGTCGCTCGAGGCTGTCCACGTGCGTTTCCCGGCGAGGCGAGCCGAGGAGGATGGCGACACCCGGGCCGCGAGGCGGATTGCCTGGGACCTCGAGCTCTCCTACCGCGAGATCTCGTTGAGGAGCTGGAGCGCCCTGGGCTCCTTTCGGAGGATGGTTCGGGCACTGGATCAGCCTTTTGGCGACCCGGTGGTCCTCCCGTTCTACGTGATGTTTCGGTCACTCAGGGGCAGGCGGGTTTTGACCGGCGAGGGTGGTGATCAGCTGTTCGGCTCCTGGGCGACGAAGCCAATGCTGCTTCACGATGTCTATGCTGGTCACCGTGGCGGGCATGCGCGCGCCTATCGGGAGAGCTTTCACAAGCTCGCGGGACGGTCTGGCTCGTTGCTGAGCGCACCTGGGTCGGTCGACGACGGCAACGACAAAAGAGACGAGAGCGGGGCAATCGCTGAGGCATGGGCCTCGTGCCCTGTCGACGACTACCGTGAGCAGTGGCGTTGGGTCGACATCCGTCTCAAGGCGATGCAGCACATTCAACCGAGAATCGAGGCGATGGCGCTCGCTCATCGATGTGGGTTGGTGCATCCCTTCTTTGATCCAGAGCTCATCAGCGTGTCATTTGCCATGCCCGCCGAGTCGAGAGTGGACGGTAGCCGCGACAAGCCGCTGCTCAAGGACCTGGTCGGGCGAGCCCTCCCGAGGGAACTGGTGGAGCGGCGCAAGGAGGGAATGGGCGTGCCGACGTCCGCCTGGTTCACGGTGGGTCTGAGGCCGCTGGTCTGGCGCTGGCTCAGCCGTCGGAGGCTAGCGCGAACCGGGCTCCTGCAGGTCGAGGC
>JANQPS010001188.1 GCA_028285365.1 Thermoanaerobaculia bacterium
TGATCAATGCGTCAGGCGACGTGGTTCGAGCCAGCGCCAACGAGTCGACGGAACTGTTCGAGGCCGGGCGGGTGGGGCTCGGAGCACTCGGCGTCGTCGTGGACGTCGAAATGGCATGCGAGCCCAGCTACTTCCTGCGGGAGCGAACGTGGTCCGAGCCAACGGAGGCGCTGTTGGATCAATGGGAAGAGCTCGCGACGGAGCATCGTCACTTCGAGTTCTTTGCGTTTCCCTACACCGGGTCCGCGTCGGTCAAGACCCTCGACGCGCTCCCAGTTCCGCCCGAGTGGAAGCCTGCGTCGACGGATGAGTCGACGGCTGAGTCGACTGTTGATTCGACCGATGAGGATGACGGCTTTCGACGGCTGCTCGATCTCAACCTCGACGATCCGGTCGAAGCCCGAGATCGCCTACGACGCGGCCTCGAGCGAGCCGTGGAGACGGAACGCAGCGGCCCTGCGTTCCGCATCTTCCCGTCCGAGCGCAACAATCGCTTCAACGAGATGGAGTACGCCATACCTCGCGAGGAAGGAGCGACTTGCCTACGCGAGATTCTCAGAGCGATCGAGCGAGCGAACGTGCCTGTGCTGTTCCCCATCGAGTTCCGGACCGTGGCTGCTGACGACTGCTGGCTGAGCCCCTTCTACGGTCGAGACGCGGTCACGCTATCGATTCACCAGGACGCCCGTCAGGATCACTCGGCGGTCTTCGATCTCGCCGAGCCGATCCTGATCCGACGTGGGGGCAGGCCACACTGGGGAAAAATCCACTCGCTGCGGTCTTCGGAGTTGGAGGCGCTCTATCCCAAGTTCCGGGACTTCATCGAGCTGCGACGGAGCGTCGATCCGAGCGGCAAGTTCGTGAACGGGCACCTTCGTGCTCTCTTCGACTAGCCGGATGTTGATCTTGCAGATAATTGATCAGGTAGTTGACCAGGGAGATGACGAGGTGGACGAGTGAGCTTCGATCCCAACTCCGAACGGTTGGCTGAGGTGCCGACACCGGCGCTCGTCGTCGATGCCGATGCGCTCGAGCGCAACCTCGCCAAGATGGACGACTTCCTGGCGCGGGCCGATCAGCGCGCTCGTCCCCACACGAAGACTCACAAGAGTGTCGAGATCGCCAGGCTACAGATGCAACAGAAGAGCACCGTGGGGCTCTGCTGTGCGCGACTGAGCGAAGCCGAAACGCTTGCTGGTCACGGTGTGGCGCCACTCCTCGTGACGTCGCCGAGCGTTTCTCGGGACAAGATCTCGAGACTGATCGACCTGGCCTCTCGTTGCGACGTGTGGACGGTCGTCGACAGCGAGACCGGCTGGCGTGCTCTCGAGGCCGCTGCACGCGCGAAGGATCAGCGCTGCGGAGTGATCGTCGATCTGGATCCGGGGTTTCACAGAACCGGCGTCGTCATGGGGGATGCGGCGCTGCAGCTCGCGCGTAGCGTGGCTGCCTCGGATTCGCTGGTGTTTCACGGTGTGCAGATGTATGCCGGTACCCTGATGCATCTCCAGGCGGCTGACGAGCGGCGTTCGAGCTCCAACGAGCTCTGGGAACAAGTTGGCGACATCGTTCGCTTGCTGCGAGCTGAGGGTGTCGAGTGTCCGGTCGTGACCGGCGGGGGGACGGGAACCTTCGACATCGACTCGACCAGCGACCTCGTCACGGATCTGCAAGTCGGCTCCTACGTCTTCATGGACGGCCAGTATCGTGGCATCGAGAACGAAGCCAGCTGCGGTGATGATGCACCTTTCGACTTCTTCGAGCCGTCTCTCTACGTGCTGGCGACGGCCATCAGCCAGGCCGTCCCCGAGATGATCACGGTCGACGCCGGGACCAAGGCGTTGTCGACGGATCAGCCTCCGGTCGTCGTGGGAGCACGAGACTGCCGTTACCACTTCGCCGGAGACGAGCACGGCATGATCGATCTACGTCAACGGCCTGGAGCGATCACGCTCGGAGACCGGGTGGCGTTGCTGGTGGGACACTGTGATCCCACCGTCAATCTGCACGACCACTACGTCGTGCTGCGAGACGGTAGACCCGAGACGACCTGGAAGGTGATCGGCCGCGGCGTGGCCTGATGGCTCGCTGATCGAGACCTCAGGCTCGGAGAAGCGGCCTCGTGAGGCACGTTGGTCCTCCTTCGCAGGGGAGGCAGAGCGCGTCAGCTTCGAACAAGGAAACCTCGCAGCCGGCAGTCTCGAGGCGTGTGCGAGTCTGCGTGAAGCCGTCGATGGCGATGACCTTGCGGGGCGCCGTCGCCAGCACATTGAGCACGAGACCTCGTGACGCTTGGATCTCACCGAGGGGTGGAGAGATGAGATCGATCCCACGCTGCTGGAGTAGTTGGAACAGTCGCACAGGGAGGAGCTCCTCCCACACGAGTGCGAGGTCGTGGTCGAGGGGTGAGATCAGGGAGAGGAGATGCAGGCAGGCGCTCGACCCGGACCAGGTGGGGAGATCGAAGGCCTCGACCGTGACGCCAGTCGGAGCGAGGATGGCGCGGAGCTGATCAACGCCAAGGGTGTTGGTGCGGAAGCCGACCCCGACGCAGAGCGTGGTTTCGTCGAGCCAGAGACAGTCTCCGCCTTCGACGGTGCCGGGGGACGTGATCTCGCCGACAACGGGAACTCCTGCTCGTTCGTAGACGGCGCGGTGCAGTTGGGCTTCCGAGGCGCGGAGTGTTTTGCCGGGATTCAGGAGAATGGCGCCGCGAGCGGTGACGAGCGAGGCGTCGAACGTGAAGATCGCGTCAGCCAGCGGAGTCTGCCCGTCCCAGCAGTCCTCCATCCACACGATCTCTGCGCCCGCCTCCGTGACGAGGTCGGCGAGTTGCGCGTGCTGCCGTCTGACTCGTTCTGCATCGAGGGGAGCGGCGTAGTGCCAGGTCGTGGGGTCGGCTCCAAAGAGCTCTGGGCCCGGGCGTCTCATGATGACGCGGTGAAGGGGAGCCACCATGCTGGCGGCGCCGTAGCTCTGGGCTTCTGTCATGGCGTCTCCAAGCTTCCTCGGCGCGCAGGCGTGCCGTCCGGCGCTGATGACCGAACTGCGGCAGATGTCGATCATTTTCGATCCGAGGCCGGATGGTATCTGCCACTCAGGCCCGGGGGTGGCTCGAGTGACGACCAGAGGATCTCGGCGGTTTCGGCAGGTCTCTCGGACCCTGGGCGAGGCAGGCGAGGACCTAACGCGGAGGGGGCCATGTGGGCTAACATCGCTGCGCGCGGTAGACGCGGTAATCGAGTCCCGGAAACCAGCGCGAGGTTGTCATGAACATCTACAAAGTCCTGCCCGATCTCGGCAACGAGCGCCAGATGAAGCTTTGGCACAAGGCGCTCCGCGTCCAGTGGTCGGCTGAAGACCTCGACTGGAATCGGCCGCTGGGGGTACGTGCCCGGAATCTCAAGGAGAAACTGGCCCGGGTCCTGACTCCAGTGCTGATGGGAGAGCAGAGTGCCCTGTACTCCGTCTCGGCTCAGATTCCCACGCTCGGGCATCACTCGGAGGTACCTGCCCAGTTCTATCTGACGACCTGGGCGGTGGACGAGGCCCGCCACACCGAGCTGTTTGCCCGCTTCTACAACCGATTGGGGCACGAGCCACTGTCGATTCGCAAGTTCCCAGCGGGCTACATCTTCCAGAGTCAGATCACCGCGAAAGACACCGCCGAATGGTTGTCGGGAGTGCTCGTGAGCGAGGTTCTCGCGAAGCTGATCATGGAGGAGTTCGTGAGGGTCGACCTGGACCCAGTCCTCAGCGACATTGCCCACGGCATCCTGGAGGACGAAGCCCGCCACCTGGCCTTCAACCACCTCTACATGGAGCAGCGCTTCTACGAGGTCTACGAGAAGAGCCTGGAGGAAGGCCGCGAGGCGGCAAGCTTCCTGCGTGGCAAACTGGAGCACGTGCTCAGCTACGCGGAGCCTTTGCTCGAGGCGATCGGAGGCGAGCTCGAGGAAATGGACATCGACTGGCGCAAGATGCTCGCGAGCGCACGCGAGGAGACGACCGAGCGGCTCGAGAGGTCGATCGACCGTGGTTCTCGGGTTGCGGACGGCTCGCGGGTCCTGCCGACTGGGGCGACCTAGCAGGGACTCGTGCTGAAGCGCTGGGCTCAGCCTCATACGGAGGCCTCGAGTCGGAGCGCTATCTAAGGACGAGAACGCGCCCAGGCCAAGGATCATGGACATGCAAGAGACCATTGGACCCAAACAAGCGAGTGCGAGGAATGTGCTGCTCGAGATGAGTGGACTCGCCGACGAAGACCTGCGCGCCGACATGGAGCTCGTCTCAGACCTCGGGATCGACTCTCCGAAGGCTCTCGAGCTGCTGGTGGAGCTCGAGGAGGCTCTCGGACTCGATGACATGATTCCCGACGAGGACGCCGCTCGCATGGAAACCGTGGGCGACGTCTTGGCCTACGCGGCAGCGATGGACGAGTGAGTACCAAGTGAGCTCGAGGCCTCGTGGTGGGCTCGGTGGAGGTTGCGTCGTTGGCCTCGGTTCCCGGAAGATCACGAAGACAAGGTCGCTTCTGGCCGGCTTCGAGGCCAGAACAGATCGATCCAGAACAGATCCAACTTGATACAGCGGAAGGTTCACCATGGCTAGACAGTCGCGTCAAGTCTCCAACGTCATCGCACCGCGAAAGTCGGTCGTCACGGAGCCGCGTCAGGTCGAGAAGATCAGGCGCAACGATGTCTGCCCTTGTGGCTCGGGCAAGAAATACAAGTCGTGTCACGCCAATGAGGGTGAGGCATTCCTCGAGCGGCTCGCTCGCGACCGACATCAGGAAGAACTGAAAAAGCAGGGGGTTCCCTGGATCGTGCGCTGGCTGCGTAAGTGAAGCCTGTGACGGTGCGTGCAGGATCCTGGGCGGCGGCCGTCGTGGCTGTCGTCCTCGTTGCGTGCGCGAGCGAATCACCCAGCGGCTCCGACGTGGAGTTCGATGAGCTGGCTCACCGGTACGTCGAAGCACACTTCGAGAGGTATCCGAGCCGGGCGACGACCGCAGGGCGGAGCCATCTCGACGGACGGCTCGAGTCGTTTCCTGTTGGAGACATGAGCTGGCTAGAGACCACCAAGGCCAGTCTCGAGGAGCTCGAAGCTCTGGTGGTCGGTGGCTCGCTCGATGCGGAGCAGATGCTCGATGCCGAGCTGCTCCTGCGGCGAATGCGTCTAGAGATCTTTCAGCTCGAAACTCAGAGGGTGCTCGAAACCAATCCGCTCACCTGGAGTGGCACGCTGGCCAACGCAACCATTTTTCTCCTCGTCAGGGACGATCGTCCAGCGCCGAAGAGGTTCGAATCTGCGCTCGAGCGAGCTCGGCAGATTCCTCGATTGGCAGCTGAGGCGCAGAGTTGGCTGAGTGGCAACGAGTCTGAGATCTCGCCCGAGTTCAGCGAGATAGCGGCTTCGCAGCTTCGCCGTACAGCCGAGTTCTACCGTGGGGATTTTGCCAGGCCCGCGGCTCAGGGTTACCCCGAGCTCGCGGCTAGCATGGCAGAGGCTGGCGTGGAGGTTGCGACCGCGATCGACGAGCTCGCGACCTTTATGGTCCAGCTTGCGACCAGGGCATCGGGCTCCTTTCGTCTCGG
>JANQPS010001190.1 GCA_028285365.1 Thermoanaerobaculia bacterium
AAGTCATCGTCATCGTCGTCATCATCGTCATCGCGATCATCATCGTGGTCGTCGTCATCGTCGTCATCGTCGTCATCGTCGTGGTCGTCGTCGAGATCGTCATCATCGTCGTCATCCAGCGCGTCGGCGTTGAAGGTGGAGGTCTCGCCGTCGCGAAGATGGGCCTGCGCGCTCAACGACCACTGCTCGCCGAGACGACGCTCGAGTCGGGCACGGGGGAACAGCACCTGGTTGTCCGTCTCGTCAGGATGGGTGAACACGGCGTCTCGATCTACCGCAAGGAGCTCGATGGGTACGGCGCCATTGCCGGTCAGACTGTTGTCTGCGGCGTCTATCGCCACGCTGACGGTCTGAACGTCGCGAGCCCACCGGGTCTTGATGACCCCCTGCCGGACGTCACTCGGTGAAAAGTCTCGCCAACCCCCGTCATCGACGAACCGCGCACCGGCAAACAGAGACCGCGAAGCTTCACTCCCGGACCGGCTCCATGCCCGCCCGTAAGAAAAATCGCCCGCGTACCACTCGTCCGTACCCGCTTCGAGCCCTACTCCGAGTCGCGAGTCTCGACTCCCGTCACGAATTCGCAGCGACAGAGCTCCGCCAAGAGTGTTCAGCCCGAACACCGGGTTGGAGCCGGGAACAAACTCGACCTCTCGCAGCGCGAAGGTCGGCAGCACGTCCCAGGAAACGATGTCGCCGAACACTTCGTTGGTACGCACCCCGTCGACGTAGATCGACAGACCCTGACCTGCTCCCAGCAGCGGCGAAGCCCCGAACCCCCGGTACGACAGATCGGGTTGGAGTGAACTGCCCTGTGGCTCGCTGAGGGCCGTTCCCGGCACAGCCGCTTGCAGGAGGGCCGTCAGGCTGAGCAGCGTTTCCTCCAGCTGCGCCTCGTCCAGACCGTGGACGACCCAGGGCGCCTTCGCTACCGGAGTCTCCTCTGCGTCGGTCGGCGCCAGGCCCAGGACATCGAGTTCTTCATCGAAACTCGCCGCCAGCTCGTCCGACACAGCCCCTTCTTCATCCGTTTGGGCGCTCGAAGCGTCCTGAGCGAGCGCTGGGACGCCGCAGAAGAACAAGACACAGGTAGAAACCACGAGCAGCATCTTTCGGAGTTTCTCGCGATACTGAGCCATCCGATGACCACGTTTTGAACGAATCATGGCGGCGATTCTAGGACAGGGAGTCGGCCGCGTTCGAAACGGTTCTGACGGGTTGTTCATCCTGCAGAAGCCCGCCCGTGAGGGCTTCACATTCCACAACATACTGATCGTCTAAGATCGGGCTCCGACGGCGGCCCGACGTCGACTGCACGAGCGACTGTCCGCAGTCCGACCATCCGTCCGATCTCTGACGACTGACACCCGGCAACACCCAAGATCATGCCTGACGTCTACCTGGTCATCGTCGCGCTGCTGTTCATTCTCGCGGTCTCCGACCTCATCGTCGGCGTGAGCAACGACGCGGTCAACTTCCTCAACTCCGCGATCGGCTCGCGCGTCGCCACGCGCCGGACGATCATGATCGTCGCGAGCTTCGGAATCCTGGTCGGTGCAACCTTCTCGAGCGGCATGATGGAGGTCGCCCGCAAAGGCATCTTCAACCCGCAGTTCTTCACCTTCGCCGACATCATGGCCATTTTCCTGGCCGTGATGATCACCGACATCATCCTCCTCGACACCTTCAGCACCTTCGGGATGCCGACCTCGACGACGGTCTCCATCGTCTTCGAGCTGCTCGGAGCAGCCGTCATGGTCGCGCTGATCAAGGTGCTCATGGCCGGGGACGGCATCTCGACGGTGGGGCAGTACATCAACGGCGACAGCGCCCTCCTGATCGTCAGCGGGATCTTCCTGTCGGTGTTCATCGCCTTCATCGTGGGCGCGCTGGTGATGTACGTCTCGCGGCTTCTGTTCACGTTTCAGTTCCGAGCCCGGTTTGGCCTGGTAGGGGCTCTGTGGTCGGGCCTGGCTCTGTCGGCGATGACCTACTTCCTGCTGATCAAAGGCGCCAAGGGAGCTTCGTTCCTGCCGGCCGGAACTGCGGACTGGGCGGCCGAGAACAGCTGGCTGCTCGTCGGGGCTTCCTTCGCCGTCTGGTCGGTCGTCGTCGCCGCATTGATGAGCGTGTTCAAGTTCGACGTCTTGCGCTTCCTCGTGCTCGTCGGCACCTTCTCACTGGCGATGGCTTTCGCCGGCAACGATCTGGTCAACTTCATCGGCGTGCCAGTGGCCGGTTTCGAGTCCTTTCAGGCGTGGCAGGCTTCCGGTCAAGCGCCTGACGAGTTCTCGATGGAGATCCTCAGCTCTCGCTATCCCGCGAACACCGTAATTCTGCTGTGCGCGGGAATGGTGATGATCGTGACGCTCTGGCTGTCACGCAAGGCCCGCTCCGTCACCGACACGAGCGTCAACCTGAGTCGTCAGAGTGAAGGTCTCGAGAGGTTCAGCCCCAGCTGGATCGCCCGCGTCGTGGTGCGGCGTTTCAGAGGTCTCGGGCAGCTGGTCGGCGCCGTCGTGCCGAACGATGTCCTCGAGCGCGCGGAGAAGAGGTTCGCCGAAACCTCTGACGCTGGCGAGCCCGACATGGCGAGCGTCGAGACGACCAAATTAGGGACACCGCCAGCGGCCTTCGATCTCATTCGGGCAGCCGTCAATCTCACGGTTGCCAGCGCCTTGATCGCCGTCGCCACGTCCTACAAGCTGCCCCTGTCGACGACCTACGTGTCTTTCATGGTCGCGATGGGAACCTCCCTCGCAGACCGAGCCTGGGGCCGGGAGAGCGCCGTCTATCGCGTTGCAGGAGTCCTCAACGTCATCGGTGGCTGGTTTGCTACTGCGGCCATCGCCTTCACCGTTTCCGGAACCTTCGCGTTCGTGATTCACCGTTTTGGTCTCATCGGCATCGTCGGTCTCGTGGCACTCGCAGTCTTCCTGATCACGCGCACGTTCCTGATCCACAAGCGCCGCGAGCAAGACAGCTCGCGCCGCCAGACGTCCCACGCTCGCAGCGAAGACATGGTCATCGGCGACTACCTGGAGCAGGCAGGCAAAGACACGTCCGCGTTCGTGCAGTCGGTCAAGACCGCGTGGCACGAATCGATGGAAGGCCTGCGCAACGAGAACCTCGCCGATCTGCGCCGAGCCAGTCAGGCGATCACTGAGCTGCGTGCTACGAACGACGAGTTCAAGTACAGCTTCTACAACGACCTCAGGCGACTGAGGGACGACTCGGGGCAGGGCGGCAGGCTCTACGTCTTCCTCTTCGATCTCCAACAGGACATGGTCCAGTCGATCGAACTGATCGTCAACTCGTGCCGCAATCACATCGAGAACAGCCACGTACCTTTCGACTCCGGGCAGAGCGAGCTACTGGCCGATCTCGAGAAGCAACTCGACGGCTATCTCGACGGCGTCATCGATCTCATCTCGTCTCGAGACGAAACTCGGCTGAGCCATCTCATGTCGATCAAGACCGAGCTGCTCGGCCATATCGAAAGTGCCCTCAGCAATCAGGTCGGCGAGATTCGCAGCGGCACCACCGGCGAGCGCAACAGCCTCCTCTTCATGAGTCTGCTGCTCGAGACAAAAGACCTCGTCGCCGTCTCGTCACGGCTGGTCAAGCTCTACCACCGAGCTCTCGAGCAGCGCCCCGACGCACCGCTCCTCCTGCCCTTCACGTCGAGCAGCGAGCTACCGGTCAACTAGCCGCCAGATCTACCTGACGCTGGCGCGACGGAAGTCTTGCTGTAGCTCGGCGAAGCCGAACCCAGGCAAGCGCGTCGGAAGTCTTCTCGTAGTTCGGCAAAGCCGAACTGCCAAGCAACCCGAAGGGTTGCCGTGCGCGCTAGCGTTCCCGGATCGCGCTGGACTGCAGTTTGGCAGAGCCAAACTGCCAAGGAACGCGCTAGCGTTCCCGTTCCCGGAGTTCGGCAAAGCCGAACCACCAAGCAACCCGAAGGGTTGCCGCATCGGCGCTGGACTGCAGTTTGGCAAGGCCAAACTGCCAAGGAACGCGCTAGCGTTCCCCGCATCCCGCTGGACTGCAGTTTGGCAAGGCCAAACTGACAAGGAACGCGCTAGCGTTCCCGTTGCCGCAGTCGAAACGGCACCGACGCCATACGATCATCCCAGAACAGGGCGATGCGGCCACCTTGGTCGCTGACGTCGAGGAACTGCCAGGACAGCTGGTCGAACGACCACGGTAGGCGTTCCATGCGCATGCGCGCGCGGACGACGTCTTTGTGTGGCCGATAGTGAAACGCGCCGAAGAGTGCGTCTCGATCGTTCTGGTCGTAACGCTCCTGGGCCGGCCACGTCGACACGATGAGCGTCCAGTATTCGTGTCGCAGCTCGATGAAGACCGTGTACTCCCCTGGCTCGATGACGGTGCCATTGATCTCCATGGCGACCTCAGTCAGCAGGCGGGTCGACTGATTGGCCCCCGCGCGCCACACCGGCGCGCCATCGTTGAGGATCGTGACGAAATCAGGCGGCCCAAACGGGGAGCGGCCCCGCTTGATAGGGCGCCCGTGCACGATGTCGATCCACTGACCGTCCACCTGTGTTGACGCAGCCCCATGTGGGCTCGCCTTGCGACGCTGCTGGGCCGCAGCGGGAAGTGCACTGGACACCAGGAAGCCCGCTGCCATCACGAGCACGACGGGGCGGCGCCTCAGCGCCGCGTCGCCTACCTCTACGATGTGCGCAGCCTCAGGAGCCCGCCGCCGACTCGGCAACTCTGAGCTCCGGACTTGCAGACTCCGGCTCGAGTCCTTCGACCATCTCCTCCATCCACAAATGGCGACCACCGAGTACGTCGTTCGCGACCTGCATCTTGCGGGCGTCGTCATTGCGCCAGAGGCGGTGGAAGATCTCCTTCACCCGACGACGCGATCCCTTGCAGAAGATCTCGCAGAGTTCCGCGGCGTTCGTGGCATCACGATGATTCGTACTCTCGAGATACATGGCGCGGGAGATCGACGCCGACATGGCAAACAGCTCGTTGACGACATCGACGAGCCGGAAGAGGAAAGCCTGCTTGCGCTCCATCTTGTCGCGATAGACGAGCATCCCGTGAAAGCTCTCGCGCGCGAGCTTACGAGCCGAACGATTGATGAACCTCAGATACGGTGCGTAGCGGCCGTACGAGACGTAGCGCGGAAACCGACCCCAACCGAGCCAGCGAGTCGGATACCACCACGCATAGAACAACCCGATCTTCGGCAACGCCATCAGCTTGCCGAAGACCCCGACCTTCTTGTCGATGATCGCACCCGCAACCTGCAGGTGTTTGTCGACCGCCTCGCGGGCCATCAGGAGGTGCATGATCTCGCTGGAGCCCTCGAAGATGCGGTTGATGCGAAAGTCGCGCATCAGGCGCTCGACTCCGACCGGCTTTTCACCTCGGGCCCTGAGCGAAGACTCCTTCTCGTAGCCCCGGCCACCACGCACCTGCATGGTGTCGTCGATGATCAGCCAGCCGTTGTGGGTATTCCACTCCTTGCAGGCCGCGCTCTCGAGGCGCAGGTCGAGCTTCTGGTTCTTGGACATCTGGCTGGCGAGCTTGACCATCGACTCCATCGCAAACGTCGTAGCTGCGATGTCGGTGATCTTGTGCGCCACAGCCTCGTGTTTCCCCACGGGCACACCAAACTGAACGCGCTCGCTCGCAAACTCACGGACGATCTTGAGGCACTGCTTGGCCGCACCGACGGCGCCGTTGGGAATCGAGAGCCGGCCGTCGTTGAGCGTGGTCAGGGCGATGGCCAGACCGCGCCCCTCTTTGCCGATCAGGTTCTCTCGCGGCACCATGACGTTGTCGAACTGGATGACGCCGTTGGCGAGTGCCTTGAGTCCCATGAAGTGGCACCGATGCTCGACACTCACGCCCGGCCATTCCGTTTCGACGACAAACGCGGAGATCTTCTTGGTTTCCGGGTCGCGCGCCATGACCACCAGCAGCTTGGCCTTGGTCCCGTTGGTGCACCACAGCTTGGTGCCGTTGAGGACGTAGTAGTCGCCATCGAGCTTGGCACTCGTGACCAGCCGCGCAGGATCAGACCCGACGTCGGGCTCGGTGAGCGCAAACGCAGAGATGGCTCCGGCCGCACACTGCGGCAGGTACTTCTTCTTGAGCTCGTCGCTGCCGAACAACTTGAGCGGCTGAGGAACTCCGATCGACTGGTGGGCCGAGAGCAACGCCATCAGGTTGGAGTCATAAGCCCCGATGAGCTCCATGACCTTGGCGTACTCGACCTGGTCGAATCCCTTGCCGCCGTACTCAGTGGGAATCTTGAGTCCAAAACAGCCGCGCTTCGCCAGGCCGTCGACCACGTGCTCCGGGTAGTCCTCGGACTCGTCGATCTCGATGGGATCGACCTCGTTGACCAGGAAGCTTCGCAGCTCCTCGTACCACTCTTCGAACTCGGGCGTCCACGTGTCGTGGTAGGGGTACGGGTGAATCAGTCCGAAACGGAAGTTCCCGAGAAACAGCTCCTTCATGAAGCTAGGGTGTTTCCACTCCTTCTCGCGGGCGCTCTCGGCGACTTCGCGAGCTTCTTCCTCGGAGACTTCTCGGCGAATCTTGTCGCTCATGGTCACCTCCTCATGCTTCGGAGGCCTTCGCTAGCGACCTCCGCGCACAACATTTGCGGGTCGGCTCTCAACTGTAGCCTAAGGACCGCCAAAAGGCGGAACTGCCACCAGGTGGGACAGAGACTGGAATCAGCGACGCAGCCGCCTGTGCGACCCCGGGAAGTCACTCGGACGGCAGAGCAAACGCGAACATCGCAGAGCCTGCAGACGTCACGATGAACTGGCGTCCCTCGTGCTCGTAGGACATCGGGTTGGTCGCGATCCGAGCTCCCGACTGAAAGCGCCAGAGTAGCTCACCCGACTCGGAGTCGAGGGCAAACACGTGGCCTTCGTTGGTCCCTCCGAAGACCAGGCCCCCCGCGGTGGCGAGGAGACCAGCGGTTGGCGGAGTCAACATCTCCCACTCCCATCGAGTCGCTCCAGTGCGCACTTCGAGTGCGCGCACGAATCCTTTGCCTTTGTCGTCTTCGAGGTTCTGCTGACCGCCGCCCATGAAGTACTCACCTTCTTCGTAGTCGGCGTCAGCCTTGTAGTAGATGGCGCCCATCTCCCGAGTCGGCACGTAGACGAGCTCCGTCTGCGGGCTGTAGGCCGGGCTGTACCAGTTGGTGGCCCCTTGCAGCGACGGCCACACCTCGACACCTTCCTTGGTGGGCTCGGTCCCCGGAATCACCAAAGGACGCCCACTCTCATCGATTCCCTCCGCCCAGGTCTGACGAGCGTACGGCTGCGCCGTCAGGAAGCGTCCGTCAAGACGGTCGAGGACGTAGTAGAAGGCGTTGCGGTTGGCGGTCACGAGCACTTTGCGCTGCTCGTCACCGATGTCGGTATCGACCAGCATCTGGATCTGGTTCGCGTCCCAGTCGTGGGTGTCGTGGGGAGTGAACTGGAAGTACCACGCAAGGGTTCCGTCTTTAGGACGCAGTGCCACGACGGACGACGTATACAGGGTGTCACCTGGCCTCACATCACCGTTCCAGTCGGGTCCGGGGTTCCCCACTCCCCAGTACAAGAGATCGGCTTCGGGGTCATACACACCGGTGAGCCAGGTGGCTCCCGCGCCGGTGGGCCAGCTCTCGCCGCCGTCGGGACGCTTGCCCCAGGTCTCGTTGCCTGGCTCACCAGGGCCGGGAATCGTCCAGAAGCGCCAGAGCCGCTCACCCGTCGCCGGGTCGTAGGCATCGACGAATCCGCGGATGC
>JANQPS010001199.1 GCA_028285365.1 Thermoanaerobaculia bacterium
TGTGGGTAGCCACGATTCGGTCGTGCCGGCAGCGCAGTCGCTGCTGATCGCCGCCGAGGTGCCCCACGCCAACACCGTGGTGTTCCGCAACGTGGGCCACATGCCGTTCATGGAGAGCACGAAGCAGTACTTCGAAGCTCTGGAAAGCGCGCTGGCCGATATCACCCAGCGCAGTGAATCCATCGCGAAGGCAGCTTGAACGAAGGGCGAGCCAGATGACCTATCCTCAATACCGAGCCGACCTGCAGCACATTCACGAGTCCGAGGTCTACGGGGCGGCGGTGTTCGCCACGGCAGCCCGATTGACTCGGAACCCTCAGCGCCGGAAGAAGTGGCTTACGCTGAGGGCGCTCGAAGATCAGACGTTGTCCCGCTACCTGGCGTACATGGATGACACCCATCAGCCGGTCGTCGAACCAAGGGGCTGGGCATCGAAGGGCCATGCAGAGGGGGCCGCCCTTGCCCTGATGCCCTGGCGCCTGGCCATGAGGTTTGTGGCTCGCGCGACGGTGCCGTTTCAGAAAAGGTTCCGGCGCCTCGAGCAACATGCCCAGGACGAAGAGCTCGAGTTCTTCGCCTATGTGTATGCCCACGAGAAGGCCATCGAGGCGTTCGCCCGAAAGGAGCTCGCCAACGATAGCGGGAGCCTGGAGGCGGTGAAGAACCTGCTCGCAAGATAGCCGCGCGCCTCTCGATCTCGCCCGTCAGCCCTCCGAGCCACCACCTGCCTGAACCAAGAGCGCTTGATGGGGTCCCAGCTCGAGGACTTCCTGGGTTTCGGTTCCGCTGACGATGCGAAAGATCACCCGGCCGCGATCCCGCGGATCGAGCGGCATGCGCACCGTGTGTCGCTCGAAGTTCAACGCCACGAGGATGCTCACCGGTCCCAGGCGCCGGCGATAAGCCAGGACCCCCGGAGGCGAGTCCTCGATCAGCTCCATCTCACCGTCGACCAGAGCTGGCGTTGCCTTGCGCAACCAGATCAGCTTTCGGTACAGCGTGAACAGGCTGTCGGAATCGGCGCGCGCCGTCTCGACGTTCTCTTGCTGGCGCCGCGCGTACTCCGGAAGCCACGGATCCGCCGTGGAGAAGCCCCCATGGTCGCCGGCGGTCCACGCCATGGGAATGCGGCAGCCGTCTCGGCCGGGATGCAGCGGCCAGTACCGAATCCCCACCGGATCGACGATTCGCTTGCGCGGAACCCGTTGTTCGCGCATGCCGATCTCTTCCCCGTAGTAGAGGAAGGGAGTCCCGCGCAGAGTCAGCAGCATGACCGCGGCCACCTTCGCCCGGGCGATCGTCTCGTGTTCCGACCGCGTCGCGAACCGCGAGATGTGCCGCTCGTAGTCGTGGTTGCTCAGGGTGTACGTCGGCCAGGAATCGCCCTGCAGCATCTCCTCCCAGTGCTGGATGACGGAGCGAAAACGCTCCGTGCTCCAAGAGGAGAAGAAGAAAGCGAAGTTGAAGGTCAGGTGCAGCTCGTCGTCGTCGCCCTGAAACCGCGCAGGGACCGCACCGTCCTCGCCCCGCTGCAGCGTCACTTCCCCCACCGACGTCCGCCCCGGATAGGAGTCGACGAGCTGGCGGAACCGCTTCAGCAAAGGATGCATCTCCGGCTGGTTCCGGTCGTGAAGATGAAGCTGTCGATCGAAAGCGCGCCCGACGTGAAGATACCTCGTCGGGTTGTCGGTCAGCTGCTCGCTCTTGAAGTACAAGTTGACGACGTCGAGCCGGAAGCCGTCCACCCCCAGGTCCAACCAGAACCGCACCATGTCGAAGACGGCCTTTTCGACTTCGGGATTGCGCCAGTTGAGGTCCGGCTGTTCCGGCAGGAAGGCGTGATAGTAGAACTGGCCGGTCGCCTCGTCATACTCCCAGGCGTTCCCACCAAAGAAGGCGAGCCAGTTGTTCGGCTCCTTGCCGTTCTTCGGGTCCCGCCAGATGTACCAATCGCGCTTGTCGCTCTGTCGGGAGGCGCGGGACTCCTCGAACCACGGGTGGCGATGCGAGGTGTGGTTGATCACGAGGTCCATGATGATCCGGATCCCACGCGCGTGCGCTTCTTCCAGGAGCCGCTCGAAAAGCTCCAGGTCCCCGAACACCGGATCGATCGACTCGTAGTCGGAGATGTCGTGGCCGAAGTCGAACATCGGCGACGGATAGATGGGCGAGATCCAGATGGCGTCCACGCCGAGCGATTCGGGGGTTCCGTCGTTCAGGTAGTCGAGTTTTTCGATGATGCCCTGCAGGTCGCCGATCCCGTCGCCGTTGCCGTCCATGAAGCTCCGCGGATAGATCTGATAGACGACGGCTCCGCGCCACCAGTCCTCGGGTCCAGGCATGGGGCACGGTAGGGACGATCCCCGTCGGAATGAAAGAGCAGAGGTCGACCAGTGGGAGGTTCCGGCCTTCGCCGCTCGTTGGAGTCGGAGCCGCGGCGATCGTGCCGGTGCCTGCTTGCTACGTCGCCCGGCGGACACTCACGAGTAGCGGCGTCCCGTCTGTTCGCTGTTTGTTCGCTGATTCAGTAGCGTGGTCGTGGTGGTCGAAAGTCGACAGGGAGAAATCCAGCAGATCGGTTTCGCCAGCGAGCTTCACGCGGACCTGCCCGTCGAGGTGCTCGACTACCAGGCCCTGATCGAACGGATGGGGCCGGCACATTTCCGAAGCGCCCAACGGGTGTCCTTCGGGCTCGTTTTCGTGGTCCGCGGCGGTACGGGGCGGCACACAGTCGACTTCGAAGCGATCCGAATGATCCCGGGCCGGATGGTGTTGGTGCGACCCGGTCAAGTTCAGCAGTGGCATTTGTCCGGCGATCTCGACGCTTCGATCGTATTGGCACGCGGCTCGCTCTGCGCGACGCCTGGCTGGTTCCCGGGTGGGGGCGCGTACGGCGATCTCGGAAGCAGCCTGACGACGGCACTCGACTTGGTTGCCGCGCTCGCTCGCGAGCAGGACCGATTCGTGCCCGAGGTGGGTTCCGTCGAGTTGATGAACTCACTGTTCGCCCCACTCGTTGCGCTGTTTCGCCGCGCTGTGGATCTACGGAACGAGGGTGCGCTCCCCCCCGCCTATCTCGCGTTTCGGGCCGCCATCGAGTCTCGTCTGAGTTTCAGCCGCAGCGTGCGCGACTACGTAGCGGAACTGGGTTACTCGCAGCGGACCGTGAACCGCGCCTGTCAGTTAGTCGCGGGTGTGTCGGCAAAGGCCGTGCTCGATGAGCGCGTGCTCCTAGAGGCGAAGCGTCTGTTGGCCCACAGTGATCGTAGCGTATCGGCAGTGGCCGCAACGCTAGGCTTCAGTGAGGCTACGAACTTCAACAAATTCTTCGTTCGGGGCACCGGCGAGTCGCCATCCCAGTTCCGTCGTCGACTGCGCTCCGCAGGCTACCGCGCTGCTGTCGCCGACTGACGCACGGGCGATGGGCGGTCGATCGCGGCGTCGATTGTCCACTTTTGACCACATCCTGTCCGTCGCAGACCTGGCCAGGAGATCGGGGAAGCGCAGACTGATGCGTGGTCGACGACGCCAGCCACCCCGACACCAGTGGAGCCTCATGGGACAACGACTCGAAAACGCAAAGAATCTGTATCTCCAGGCCATCCGTGACGGTGATTATGCCAATGCGATCAACTCGTTCGCCGGGCAGCGCTACACGCAGCATTCGACGCCCGTCAAAGACGGCAAAGACGGGTTCATCGAGTTCTTTGCCGACTTTGTGAAGCGGAACCCGATCCGAGACATCGAGATCGTTCGAGCCTTCGAGGACGGCCAGTACGTGTTCTTGCACGTCCTGCAGAATCTGAACGATGGCGAGTGGAAGTACGTCACCGCCGACATCTTCGACACCGACGATGACGCAAAGCTCATCGAGCACTGGGACATCATTGCGGAGGTTCGAGGCACGACGGCCAGCGGACGTTCGCAACTCGACGGGCCAACCGAACCCACCGACCTCGCCGAGACCCAAGTAAACAAGGACCTCGTCAACCGGTTCGCCAGCGACGTGCTCGTGGCCGCTGACTATGACCGACTATCGGAGTTCGTCGCGGCCGACCTCGCCCAGCACAACCCCGAGATCGCAGACGGTCTCGAGCCCTATCGAGCGTTCGCGTCAGAACGCTCGATACGCTACATCGAAATCCACAAGGTCGTTGGATGCGGGAACTTGGTTGCGGTCCTTGCCGAGAACGAAAGCCAGGGCCAGCGGCAGGCAGTCATCGACCTGTTCCGCGTCGAAGATCAGAAGATCGTCGAGCACTGGGACGTGATCGAGCCCATCGCTCCCCGGGATACTTGGGTGAACTCAGGGAAGTTTTGAGCGACATCGCGCGGTTCGCCACTTGTGGCTGGATCGCGCTGCTGGTCCTCAGCCAGAGCCCAGCAGGATTCCAGCAGCGCGCCAGGTGCGACACAGGTACGAACTTTGAGTCCCGGTCGAGGCTGCTGCGGCCATCCACGAGTACATCGAGGTCTACAACCGCGTCCGTCGGCACTCGACGCTCGGGGGCAAATCACGAGCTGCCTTCGAGGCCGTTTACGAACGAAGTGTAGCCCTCCGTAGACCAGGAACTTTGCTCGTTCGCTGGTGCTCGGTTGGTCTCGTCGGCTACCAGGAGCCGCACGCCGTTTGGCTCCAGGAGCGGCGCTTGCTTCGTCGGAGGCTTTCCGTGTCTCGAGTGGGAGGTGTCACGCCACCAACCTCTCGACCACGGCCTGCATCAACCGCTGGCCGTTCTCCTGGGACTGACTGAGCTTCGCCTCGAGGTCGTCGCAGACGGCCATGAGATGGTCGACTTTGGCGACTATCCGTTTCTGCTCGGCGAGAGGCGGCAATGGGATGGGGACCGTGCCCACAACATCGCGAGAAATGTTCTTCATGGAGCTGCTCGTGCCCGAGGCCTTGGCTGCGTAGTGCCGCCGCGCGAGCGAGGTCTGATTCAGATAGTTGACGTACTCGGCGCTTACAGCCGTTCCAAAGCGGCATCGCAGGATCTTGTCGCTCATCAGGAGCCTGGAGACATCGGTCTTCACGATCACGCTTCGCCCAACCAAGTCCGCTGTGTTTGCCCGCGACATGAGGAAGTCCCCGCGCTTCACCTGGGCGTCGAGCCGGGGCTTGAGACTCGCCGGGAGCTCCTTGTTCTCGCGCTCAGCGAACGTGGACCATGAGACCGCACTTACCTTCAGCACTCCCCAGCGGTTGGCACGGCGAGGGTTCTTTTCGCATTGCGGACTCCATCCAGAGTCGATCCCGAGCGTAAGGGCCGCCCAGTTCGTCCAGACCCAGCCCGGAGGCAGGTCCCATTTCACTAGGTGCTCTGGCAGCGAGAACTCCACGCGGGGATTCTTACCAAGGCCGCGCGTGCTCTTTCGTTCCAGCGCAATCATGTTGACCAGCTTCTCCGCCGGTTCATCCGTGGGATCCTGCCGTACCAACTTCCCCATCACCGCAAGCTGAAGAATCGCCTGCCTGAGCTCCCCCACGTTCTTCGGCAGGTCGTACAGCACCTCGAAGTTGTCCTGGACCCGCTTCCAGCTGCTCTTGAAGGTCTTCTTGTCGGGAGCCGTGACGACGGCGTTCAGCGCGGCCTTATTGAGGCTGACGGAGGTCGCCCGCTTTTTCTTCTGCTTCTCCTCCAGCTCGTCGCAGAGGGCCATGAGCCGGTCGACTTTGGCGACGATGCGTTTCTGTTCGGGGAGGGGGGGCAGCGGCAGCGGGAATGACGCCGCGGTCGTTGTACCCAGTTCCTTTTGCTTGGTGGTCCCGGTCGCCACGACGGGAACAGCCTCCTGCACGTCGGGCCCTGCCAGCCAGACCCACAGGTACCGGGGCTCGATGACGGCGGGACGTAGCACCGTTACGTGCGAGTCGGCAACGACACGGTCGAACTCAGCGGGGGGTCGGTACGGCATGACTCGACCGATGGTGCCCGTTCCTGTTGAGTTCCAGAGCATGTCGCCAGCGCGTAGGAACCTCTCCGGGCCATACTTGGCCAGAGACTTCGGGTCTACGAATCGAGCTGGGGTCATCGTGAACCCCGACCACTGGACGCACTTTTGCGAGATAACTGGAACCTTGCTGCGCTCCACATACTTCGGGCCCTTGCCTCGTTGGATGTAGGAGCAGACGTTCTCGACGCTTACCCACCGCCAGTGCTCGGGGACGTCAAAGTGGATCTTTGCAGAGTTCCCGTCCGCGGTCGATCGGCGCTTCGCACCGACGCCTGCTGCGATGTCCTCCGTGATTTGCTCCTTCGCCTTCTCAAGGAGCCAGTTCACGTCCTCGTCGCCGCGCATGCTTCGGGACAGGCGACCCCTGACAGCGAGTCGGAGGACCAGCGCCCTCATCGATTCCCTCTCAGGTGCCAGCTCCCCGAACTCGTGAAGAAACGTCTCCGGCGTCACTGAGCGCTCTCCAGGGCCTTCGACAGCTCCTTCTTGAGCTTCTCCTGCACCTTGGCGACCTCGGCCTGGAGAGCCTTGAACTCCCTCAGCAGCACCTCGGGATCACCCGGCCCGTCATCTGGCGCATTCGGATTCTTGATGTCGAGGTTGTACCCAATGTCCTTGATGTTTTTGACCGAGACCTTCCAGGCGAACTCGCCCTCTTTGCGCTTCTTCCACCACTTCTTCTCGGGCTCGAATTCCTCGATGCGTATCGGCTTCGTTTTTGAGTAGCTCTTGGCACCTGGCGGATATGGATGGTCGTAGAACCACACGCTCTTCGTCGGCTGTCCCTTGTCAAAGAACAGGACGTTAGTCTTGATGTCGGTGTACGGAGCGAACACTTTCTCCGGCAGGCGAATGATGGTGTGCAGGTTGCACTCTTGCAGCAACTTCTCCTTCAGAAGTGCGGCCTTCTTTCCCTCGCCGAAGAGAGTGCCGTCAGGGAGGATGAGTGCTGCGCGCCCGTTCGGCTTCAGCAGATGCATGATTAAGATGAGGAACAAGTCCGCGGTCTCTCTTGAGCGAAGAGAAGCCGGGAAGTTGTTCTCGATGCCATCTTCCTCGATGCCCCCGAACGGCGGGTTCGTGACGATGACGTCGACTCGATCCTTCTTCGTGTAGTCCCGAAGCGGCCTCGAGAGCGTGTTGTCGTGGGCGATCTGCGAGGGCACGTCGATGCCGTGCAGAATCATGTTCGTGACGCAGAGCATGTGCGGAAGCTGCTTCTTCTCGACGCCAAGGATGTTGCTTTGCAGCCGGCGTTCGTCCCGGAGGTTCTTCACGTACCTTGAGCGCATGTGCTCGATGGCGCAGACCAAGAAGCCGCCGGTGCCGCAGGCCGGGTCGAGCACCTTCTCGCCGAGCCGCGGGTCGACCTGGTCCACGACGAACTGGGTCACGGCCCTGGGCGTGTAGAACTCGCCAGCGTTACCAGCGCTCTGCAGGTCCTTGAGGATCTTCTCGTAGACGTCGTTGAGCTGGTGCCGCTCGCTCTGTGTGTGGAAGTCGATTTCGTTGATCTTGTTCGCCACCTGTCGGAGTAGCGTACCGTTCTTCATGTAGTTGAAGGCGTCCTCGAACACTGACCTCACCACGAGTGGCAGACCGCCCTCGGGAGCGGGAAGGTTTTTCAACTTCGGAAAGAGCTGGTTGTTCACGAAGTCGATCAGCGCGTCCCCAGTGATGCCTTCGTCATCGGCAGCCCAGTTTCTCCAGCGGAACTTCTCGGGAATGGGCGACTGGTAGTTGTCGTCCTCCAGCTCGGCCTCCTCCTCTCGTGCGTCGAAGACCTTCAAGAACAGCAGCCAGCAGAGCTGGCTGATTCGCTGGGCATCGCCATCGACACCTGCATCCTTGCGCATGATGTCCTGGATGGACTTGATGGTTGCTGTCAGGCTCATTCGGGATCTCCGGGCCGGGGCTAGCCGGCCTCCTCGTTGTTGTAGAGGGCTTGCTCGAGCTCGCGAACAGCCCGAACGTAGTCAGCCTTGCCGCCGAACTCGCTGACGAGCTCCTTGGGCGTCCCGAGCTTGTTGATGGGTTGTACCTTCAAGATGGACACGTTGCCGATATCCTCAATTCCTTCGTCGGCGTACTTGTCGAGCAGCGCTTCGAGGACCTTCCGAGCTCTCTCCCCGTACTTGGTGAAGTAGTTTCGTTTCTTCACGTTGTTCGCCCGCTCGCGGCGCGTGAGGGGTGGCTGGTCGAAGGCGACGTGGCAGATGAGGTCGAAGGGGCCGAAGTCCTTTCCGACCTCGTCGACCAACGCAGGGAAGAGCACGCCCTGCTCGGCAAGCTCATCGATGACGGCCTGCTTCCGCTCCGCTGACCGCCATCGGGCGAGGAAGCTCTTGAGCGTGGAGTACTCCTTGGTGATGGTCTTCTTCGTGTAGTCCTTGAGCGATTCCGTGATGAGGTCGCCCTTGGCGTCCATGTACTGGACTCGCTCCGCTACGACCCACACCGGGACGTCCCCGACGACGTACTTCGTCCGGCCGCCGCCGCTGTCATCGCCCCCGGGTGGACCACCTTCCGGTCCGCCGCCAGGTCCTCCTGGGTGTTCGGCGCCCCCTGGTGCGCCAGGCTGCTCGCCGCGCTGCGTGCCTGGCGGCTCGTCAGGTGGATTCGGAGGATCGTTCGGTCCTGGCGTGTAGATGACGACGGGATCACCGTCGAAGTCGGGGTCCGCGAAGAGCTCCGTCGCCTTCCTGAAGTCCATGATTGTGAAGAAGTGCTTGTCGTACTCCTCGTCGATTCGGGTGCCTCGGCCGATAATCTGCTTGAACTCGGTCATCGACTTGATGGTTCGGTCGAGAACCACGAGCTTACAGGTCTTGGCGTCGACCCCGGTCGTCATCAGCTTCGATGTCGTGACGATGACGGGTCGAAGGTTCTCTGGGTCGATGTAGTTGTCGAGCTCCGCCTTGCCCTCGGGATTGTCCCCGGTGATTCGCATCACGTACTTTCGGTCGTCCTTGGTGATGTCGGCATTGCAGTTCACCAGGGCTTGCCTCATCCGCTCAGCGTGGTCGATGTCCTCGCAGAAGATGATTGTCTTGTCTTCCCGGTTCGTTGCTTTGAGGAACTCGGTGACCTTCTGAGCAACAAGCTCGGTGCGCTTCTCGAGCACGAGGTTTCGGTCGAAGTCTTTCTGGTTGTAGATCCGGTCTTCGATTTCCTCTCCATGCTTGTCGACCTGGCCCTTGGTCGGTCGCCAGCCCTTCAAGTCCTTGTCAATGTCGATGCGGACGACCTTGTACGGAGCGAGGAAGCCGTCATCGATGCCCTGCTTGAGTGAGTACGTGTACACGGGCTCACCGAAGTAGGTGATGTTCGAGATGTCCTTCGTCTCCTTGGGGGTCGCAGTCAGCCCGATGTGGGTGGCCCCCGAGAAGTAGTCGAGAATCTGCCGCCAGGCTGAGGCCTCGGAGGCGCTGCCGCGGTGGCACTCGTCGATGACGATCAGGTCGAAGAAATCTGGCGAGAACTGCTTGTAGATGTTCTGTTCTTCTTCGGTGCCAGTCACAGCTTGATACAGCGTGAGGTAGACTTCGTACGCCTTGTTGACTTGCCGCTTCGCGATCTTGGTCATCGCCTGACCGAACGGCTTGAAGTCGTTCGTCTTCGTCTGGTCCACGAGGATGTTTCGGTCAGCGAGAAAGAGGATCCGCTTCTTTGCTCCCGACTTCCACAGCCTCCAGATGATCTGAAAGGCCGTAAACGTCTTGCCGGTCCCCGTGGCCATCACGAGCAAGATCCTGTCTTGCCCCTTCGAGACAGCTTCGATAGTCGCGTTTATGGCCCTCGACTGGTAGTAGCGTGGGCTCTTGCCCGAACCGTCGGTGTAGTAGTCCTGAGTCACCGTCGGTTCAGCGGGCGCAGCAATGCCCGAGTGGGCCTTGTACTTCTGCCAGAGCGCTTCGGGACTCGGAAAACCCTTAAGGCCGAGCTCCTTCTCGAGTGCGCCGCTCGACGTCTTATCGTGGAAGAGGAACCCGTCTCCGTTGGACGAGAAGGCAAAGGGCACGCCCACCATCTCCGCGTAGGCCAGCGCCTGCTGCATGCCGTCCCCGAGCCCGTGGTTGTTGTCCTTCGCCTCGATGACAGCGAGCGGCACGCCAGGCTTTAGGTAGAGGATGTAGTCGGCGCGTTTCCGCTTGCCTCTCGTGTGGACTTTGCCTCGGACGATGACTCGACCGTCGGTGAGGAAGACCTCCTCCCGCATCTGCGTCTTGAGGTCCCAGCCGGCGTCTTGGATCGCCGGAGTGATGAACTTCGTGCAGATGTCCCGCTCGTTCAGGGTCTTCTTGTCGACGCCGTCGGTCATTCGGGGTCCGTCGAAGGATAGTCGAGGGCATCGGCAGCCAGCGAACCAAGTCTCTGCTCGATGACCACGTTCGCCATCGCCCGAAGCTGCTCCGGGATGTTCCGGACTTGGATGAGCTTGTGAAACCGGTCGGTCCCGAGCTCGGCAGCGACCCTGCCGAGTAGCTCGTCCAGGAAGCTGCTGGACGCGCTGTGCACGCCGTCGAAGTCGATGACTAGGACCCCCTCCAGTTCGGGAACGAGCGACATGATCTTCCGTCGGAGGTACTTGGCGGGCGGTCGCGCGCCGGTGTGGGCGCACTCCTCTCGCACTCGGATGCCGCCGGCTTCGGTGATGCGAATTGCCTCTCCCTCGAGAAACGTGAAGTTGGGCGCACCGATGAATGTCTCGCCGAGATCGACCGGACGGTCCGTCTTGAGTGAGAGGGCCACGCCCGTCCCCGGCAAGTGCTCGTGGGGCGTCACCTTCGCAAGCCCATCTGCGGTGAAACGACACGTGACCGCTCCCGTACAAATCTCAAACGCACCGCCGTTCACCTTGGCGATTTCGAGTGAGCCGGCAAGCCCGTTGCCCTGACCCACGCTGGAGTCTCGGGTGACCCCGCGCCTCGTCGCTTGATGAATGGCTTCTTCATCGGATTCGAGGTTCATCGCCTCCCCGAGAGAGGCGCGAAGGCCCCTGCCCATGTCGCAGATTCCGACCTCGAGTCGCTTCCGCGTCGGGTAGTACTGGGCACACACGACGCCGGGCGTCGCGCTCTCCGAATGAATGAGGATGTTGTCAGTGATCTCGTTCACAGCCCATTCAAGAGCTGGGAGGAACTCGCGAGCATCTTCGAATTGATGAATCATAAGATCGCAGACTGCGTTCACAGCGACGCTGCACCCATCGTGATCTTCGATGAGCTTCACCGGGATGAAGCGGCCCGCCTCAGGTAGTCGGTCGAACTTCTCAGTGAAGGGCACGCCGAGCAGTTCGAGTACGTCCATGCGGGAGAGGTACGCGCGCGTCCCAACGTCACCCGAGATGTCGAGCTCAACTCCCTTGGCGCGTTGCTGAAGCCCCCACGCAGCGAGCAACGCCATGCCGGACACGGGCATGAAGCACTTGGGTGGCACTTCTAGCTCAATCCGCTGATTTCCAACCTGAAACGCACCACACGACGTCAGCGTCCCGACGAACCCGTTGATGGTGCACGCCCGTGGTAGCTCGACGTGCAGCTCACCGTTGGAAGCAGGCCACCAGCAGTAACCATCGTCCTGCCGAACGACTTCGCCGGCATGCGCGTGCAAGGCACCGTTGACCTCTCTACGGTCGAGCGACAGCGCTGTTGCAATTGCCCGAGCCTTCTGCCCGGGGTTTCTTCGGACGTAGCTAAGAACTTTCTGAGCGTTCTCGTCCGACACGTGAGACCTCACAGACGACTTGCGACTGAGCTTTGCAGGAAGCGTACCTCCATGTTGGGAAGCCTTGGAGGTCAACGACTAGATGCTGATCGGTTGGAACAGGCCTCATCGCCAGCTTGTCAGAGATTTCACTACAGCTCTTGTGGAGAAAGGACTTGCGAAACGTCGGGTGAACCGGCCAGTCAGTACGCTCGGTGCACCGAGCCGCTAACTTTGGTCGCTGGTTCGTCGTCGGGCAGCAGCATCATCGTTGCGGTAGCGAAGATCTCGAGCGGCATGAGCGTGGCGCGGCACCCAAGGCCGAGGATAGTCAAGAGATCCGTAATTTCGCCACCCACAAGTCGAAGCCCAAACTAAACGCATACGCTAGCCCAACAACCAGAAGCGCGTGAATCATATCGGCGCCCCGTCTCTGTTCCGATACCCGGCGATCGCGTGGGCAAGCTCAGCCCCAGTCGCGCTCATCTCGCGACGCGCTGCGACGATGACTGAGTGCCACTGTGCTGAATCGATCTCAGGGTCGCCATTCTCGATCCGCATCGCGGTAACGGCTAGAGCGAACTCGTTCGCAGCGCACTCAGCCATCAGAACCTTGAACTCCGTGGTCTCGGGCGATCCAGCAGCGGCCAGCTGAGGGTGCTGAGTGTTCACATAGATAGCCATCTGCGTCGTGGCATAGTGGGCGCGAGGACCTTCCTCGCCCATGTCCTTCGGGATGACGCTAAAGCTGCCCTTCGGTCGGCGCTGTGGTTGGCTTCCCTCAGACGCGCCTCGAGTTGTCGCGCGTCTTTCCCCGGTGGGATCCGAGACTGCATCGACCGGCTTCTTGCCACTCGGGGGCTTGTCGGGCTCAGGCTTCGGCGGGCCGGTCCGGTGGTGCTCTAGGACTACGAGGTCGGGCGTCTCGCCCTCCTCGGCAGGCCGGTATGGAATATCCCCCTGTGGGCGTCTGACGTGTTGGATGCCTTCTCCACCATTCGACGCTCCGTCTTCCTCGAGCGGGCCAGACTCGACGTCAAGGCCGTCTCGCTCGGTGGCCCGCGCCCGAATGTTGAGCTTGCGCTCCATGCTCTGCATCGCGGAGCAAAGACGTCGATTCAGTGCATCCTCGATCGTGCGTGCGGTCTGAACGAGCCTCTGTCGTCGAATCTCGTCTTGTTTCGCTTTCTCAGCTTCCTCCAGCTTTTCGAGAACCTCCCTCACCGCTGCGTCGAGCCACTTCAACAACGCTTGGACGCGAAGATTTTCCCGATTGAGCTGCATGGACCGGTCTGCCGTGTATGCCGGGCGCCCTTCCTCGTCGTCCTGCTCGAGCAGCGGCACCTCGATGAGCCCGTACAGTCGGCCCGCTAGAGGACTCGACTCGTTCTTGCCGAGGAAACCACGTTCTTGTGGGACGCCCATCGCGCTGATGGTGATCCCCAGATCGTCCTCTTCCAACCAGGACTTGGCGAGCCGGACGTCGAGCACCGGTCGCCCGATGAGGGCAGCGAGGGTCGCCGGGGGGCGAATCTGCCAGTGTTCTTCGAACTCAGGCTCGACGTACGAAAGCGGTTTGCCATCCCAAAGCACATCAGCAGAGAAGAGCGCTCTGCCCAACGAGCGTGCCACGTAGGTGCGGGCGTTTTGCTCTCGGAATCGCTTCACTCGGAGGCGGCGCAGCCTGATTTCTGTCCCGCTGTCGCCTTCGGCGGGATGTGAGGTAGTTGGGATCGGAACCTCGGAGACCCCGGAACGCAGCGCCTCGCGCTTCAACGTCGAGATGTGACGGTGCTTTCCCCGCACCGCGCTGACAACCATTTCATTTGCCACCGCCATGGCCGCCGCCTTCGCTCCTGTGCCGAATCGACCTCGGCCGGCGCGCCCCTGTGCCCGGTCGAGGTTCTCCGCGTGCATCGTGAAGAAGCGCGCCAAGTCGACCTTGCTCATTCCACGGCCGTTGTCGCGAATGGCGATCTCCTTCACGGCGCCTCGCGGCCGGCTTCGCCGGATCTCGATTTCCACCCGGGGCCTTCGATCGGGATGCCGGTATTGCACTGAGTTCCACACGAACTCCGAGATCGCTTTCGCCACGCTGCCAATCTGGTCTGCGTTCTGGATCAGATCGTTGCTCACATCACTCTTCAGCTTGATCATTGTTCAGCTCCCACTTGCGAGAAGTTCGTCGTAGTAAGTTCGGTATCGGTCTCCGAACTGCTCGGAGAGTCGAGTCGCGTAGTCGGCTTCGGTCGAGCCGTCGTCGAGTGCCGAAAGGGTTCGGGTGCGCTCCCTCTGGAAGATGGGGGAGGGCGTGTGTGCGTCGACGTTGAAGACCGCGAAGAAGTCCAGAATCGAGAGCTCCGCGGGAGATTTGGTCGTGCTGAAGACCGCGAAGGACTTCCGAGCACGGACCCGCTTAGTCACCGCCTCACTGATCTTGGCGGTCGTGATCTGCTTGCCGCCGGCGGCTCGGCGCGCTCCGAGGCTCGCAGCCCTCGAAACGAAAATATCGATGGCATCGCGGTTTCTGTGGAACCAGTCTCGGCCGAGCTCGTTCAAGCGCCACTGGGGGTCTTTGGAGACGACGCGCTTCTCGTCACCCCGACGCCGCGCCTCGCGCTTCCGCTCGTCCGTGTCTTGAATGACTCTCGCTGGGTCGTCCGTGCCCTTGTCGCGTTTCGCGTCGGCAAGCTGGATTCGAGCGACGTCGACGTTCGGATACTCTCGATACTTTCTCAGGCCGAATATCCCTGGATGTTTCCTGAAGAGGAAGACGCCGACATCCTCGGTGTCGACCCAGCCCTTGTCGCCGCCACAAACGCCCAGGCCCCAGACGACGAGCTCTTTCTTGGTCCACCGCTTTTTCATCGAATCCTCACTTCCTGCGGCGATCGCCACCGCTGCGACCCACGTCGACCTGCCGTTGAATTGCGGGTGGGAGTTTCGACGGGTTGGAAACGCTCTCTGCAGCACGCATGCCAGCGAGTGCGGAGCTGCGTGTAGAATCAATTCGTGGCCTGCTCGGAGCCGAACGCCGAAACGGAGGAGCACAAGCGGCCGTCCTACAAGCCCACTGGCACCGGGGAGGCGGCGCTGCTGGTCGCGTTCCCGAAGCCGGGAGCGATTCCTCTACCCCCGTCGAACGTCGTCCTTGGTCGAGATTGGCTCGCCGAACATGGCATCACGGATCGGAAAGCATCGGCCCGCCATGTCCGCTTTTCCCGTGCGGGCGGGGGGCTGTTTGTCGAGGACGTTGGGTCCCGAAATGGGACGTATGTCGACGGTCAACCGCTCGAACCCGCGAAACGGGTCTCTTTGCCAGACGGTTCCACCTTACGGATTGGACGGACCGTGCTCGTCTATCGACCGTCGCTGGTTGGTCCCCTTGTTCCGAGTCCGCCCGTAGGCGATCTAGTGGGTCCTTTTGGGTTGAGGCTCGTTGCCGACTCCCTCGAATCGCTCGCTCTTCGCCCGCCCCCCAACGTCTTGATCGAAGGTGAGACGGGGACTGGCAAGGAGCTCGTGGCCGCTGCAGTTGCATCCCGATTGCGTCCGAGTCGGCCCTTCGCTCCGGTGAACGTTGCCGCCCTGCCGCTGGGTGTTTTCGAGTCTCAGCTCTTCGGATACGTTGCCGGAGCGTTCTCCGGGAGCGGTCGTGGATCGCCAGGGATCCTGAGTCGTCACGAGGGAGGCACAGTCTTTCTCGACGAAATCGGCGAGTTGCCGTTGGACCTCCAGCCGAAGTTGCTGCGGCTGCTCGAGAATCGCGAGGTGCTGCCAGTCGGAGGAGAT
>JANQPS010000764.1 GCA_028285365.1 Thermoanaerobaculia bacterium
CGGCAAGGTCGTCGGCGCGCTCGGCGCATCATGTGGAGGCTGGCAGGTCGTTGCTCTTGCCAACGCCCACTCGGAGCTCGAGCGACTGGGCTTCTTCTCCAGCGGTCTCAACGCCGAGCACGAACGGGATCTCTACCGGATGACGGACCGGAACTTCATGTTCGTCGTGGCCGAAGGCGACAACTCTGCGGCACGTCCAGCCGGTACGATCATGTACCGCGCGTCCGGTCGGACCACAATGCACCTGTACCCCGGCGACGCACACGGTTATCCGCTCTTCGATCAGGATCCGGAGCTGGTGGGCAAGATGGTGACCTTCTTCAAGCCGCTTCTCGACTGACTGCTCTCAGCGCGTCCACGACCCCGGCCACGAGCTGCCTGATGCCCGGGTCACCTGGGGCGGCTCCCAGCCGAACGATGACCAGATCGAGTGACGGGATCACGACGACGTACTGACCCTGAAAGCCGTTCATGGTGAAAGCGTCAGTGGGCACCCCGTCCCAGCCGTTGACGCCGTCGGTGCTGCTGAGCCAGAAGCCGGCTCCATAGCCCTCGACTCCTGACTCTGGCGTGTGACGGGTGACGTACGTCACCCAGTGTGGCGGAAGGATCTGGCGGCCGCGGTAGGTTCCTCCGTTGGCGTAGAGCTGCCCCAGTTGAGCCCAGTCGCGTGCGCTGGCGAGCATGAACGAGGACCCGATCAGCGTGCCCGATTCGTCAGGCTCCATGACTGCCGTACTCATTCCGAGCTGGTCGAAGAGTCGGGTGTGGATGAAGTCATAGGTGGCCTCCAGCGAGCCGAAGACCTCCTGGATTCGCCGCGTGGCGAGGACCGTGCTGCCGCTCATGTACTCGTAGTAGTCACCAGGGTCTGCCTGGAGTGGCCGGTTGGCCGCAAACCTGGCCGCATCGGCAACCGCAAACAGCATCTGCGAGTTCGGATCCGAGCCGGTGTGGTCTTCCGTGATCTCGAGACCGCTCGTCATGCGCAGCAGGTGATCGATGCTGATTCGGCTGCGCGGGTCGCTCGTCTCTCGCCATTCTAGGATCGCTCCTGGAGCACTTACGTCCACGAGCTGGTTCGACACGAGGACGCCGTAGAGTGTTGCCACGACGCTTTTGGTCATCGACCAGCCCGGCAGCGGCGTCTCGGTGTCGACGCCCTCGGCGTAACGCTCCGACATCACTTTGCCCCCCTGCTGGACGAGCACCGCCATCGTGCCGCGCGAGGCAGGCTCGAAGGCGGCCGCGATGGAGGCGCCGAGTGCGGTGCGATCGAAGGCTGCGTCGACCTCCGCCGGGTCGGCCAGCCTCACGAAGGAGCGTCGTCGCCTCTCCGTCTCGAAGCTCTCGAGCGAGTCCGCGTCGTAGCGGAGCGTGCACCCGAGGCCCGGCCGATGCTCCGCGTATGCGCTGGTCCACAAGATTCGCGAGCTCACGCCGTGCTCGTCCTTCGACGCCGAGATGATCGGGCCGAACGGTTCGACGAACGGGTCGATGTAGACCTCGCGAGCGCGGTCGAACTCGAGCCCCGAAACGAAGGTGAGCGAGCATAGGTGCTTGGCCACGAGGCCGGCACCGGATGAGAACAAGACGTTGCCCTGCATGACCAGCCAGGCGAGAGTGGCGAGGACGATGCAGAGGACGACGGCGAGGATCTTCTTCTTCATGGGAGTCCTGGAGCAAGTTGGCGGGGGTGCAAGTCTAGAACCCGCAGCGACAGGTCGCCTCAGCCAACTCGCGCCGCTCGCAATCGAGACTCGAAGTCCATCCAGTCTTCGAGTCTTCGCACGCCCTCGAAAGCCGGTTCTGACGTGATCGCGAGACTGGACATTCCTTGCTGGAGCGCCTGCTCCAGGTGAGCGAGCGCCTCGCGATGCTGGCCACCGTAGGCGAGCACCTTGGCCTCCAGGTAGTGTCTGGAGTGGGCTGGACGCTCGCTGCTGGCCTCGCGGGCGCGCTCCAATGCGTCTTCGACCGCCTGCTCCGAGGCATCAGCCGCGGCCAGGGCACCGGCGCGCAGCCAAAAGAGGTCACCTAGCGCGTGAGGGTGTGAGTCCTTGAGCGGACTGGCCAGGATTTCGTCGACGATCTCGAGAGCCTCCTGCGGGCGCCTGCTGCTCAACAGGAGCTCGATCAGCGTGAGCCGACCCTGGGTGTAGCCAGAGCGAGCGACGGGCGAGAGAGTGTCGATGTGCAGCGGTTGGAGCAGTGTTTCGGCGCCACCGGGGTCTCCGCTCGAGAAGAGGTCTCTGGCGTAGACCGAGCGTGCCCGAATCGTGTTGTGATGGGTGGGCCCGAGCTTGGCCAACAGGCGCTCGTATCCGCTTCTCGACCAGCTCAGAGCCTCGTCGAGGGCGCCTGTGTTGCGCAGTGCGATCGCGAGGTCCAGGTGCGCCGTCGTTGCTGTCGGGTGATCCGCCCCGAGGACCTCGTCCAGAGTCGAAATGGCGGGTCTGATGAGCTCGACCGCGCGGCCGTGATCTCCCAGGTTGTCGTAGACGACTCCGAGATTGATCGCTGCGCTCGCGACGCGGGGGTCGTTCGGGCCGAGCATCTTCTCGAGCGTCGGGAACGACTCCTCCCAGGCCGTCTTGGCCCCTTCGAAATCGGCTTGGCTGAACTGGATCGCGCCCATGTTCGAGAGCACTATGGCCGCGTTGCCGCCGCCAGCGCCACCATTGGCCACGATCAGGTCGTAGGCACGCTGGTAGAAGGCGAGCGACTCGTCGGGACTGGGTACCTTGAGCAGCATGGCGAGCTCGTTGAGGAGTGGGCCGAGGCTCGGGTCGTCCGCGCCGAGGAGTCTCTCCTGGATGGCCAGTGACTCGCGGTAGAGCGGCTCCGCCGCGTCGACGTTGTCGAGTCGGCGCTCGAGCACGGCAAGGTCGCGCAGGCAGCGGGCCAGCTCGAGCTCGGCCTCTCTGCCGCTGGCGGTATCTGGTACGCGGATGAGCTCGAGGGCCTCCTCGACGAGCTCCCGGGAGCGCTCGTACTCCCCGAGATTGTTGTAGACCTGACCAAGCGTTCTGAGCAGCCGGGTCTTGGCGAGCGGCGCATCGTCGAGCTGGTCTCGAATTCGCACCGTCGCTTGATCGAGAAGACCTCGAGCCGTGAGCTCGCCACCGTCGGCTTCTTCGGGCGATGTGCGTTTGAAGATCTCCATGAGGATGTCGGTCACCCGCGTCGCGGTAATGGCCTCGCTCCGTGCCTCGGCTTCGGCTTCCCTTGCGCGTAGCAGACCCAACGTCGTGCCGACGATGCCTGCCGTCATCGTGACGACCAGGATTCCCGCAGCCGCGACTCCTCCTCGGTGGCGTTTGACGAACTTGCTGGCGCGATACCGAACACTCGGGGGGCCAGCTTCGACAGGCAGCTTGTCGAGGTGCCGAACGAGATCGCTGCGCAAAGCGTCCGCAGACTGATAGCGATCCCCTGCCTCGGGAGCCAGGGCGCGCAGGGTGATCCAGTCGAGGTCGCCTCCGAGCCGACGGGCGAGCTGCGAGCCGGTCGTGGCTCGACGGCTCGCAATGGCGTTCGTTTCATCACGTCTCAGACTGCTGTCGCCGACCCTCGAGCTGGGCTTCTCGGCATCGGACTCAGCAACCTGAGAGTGGCGTGAGTAGCGAGTGAGGTTGCGCTTCGAGAAGGCCTGGTGCCCCGTGAGGAGCTCATAGAGGATGAGTCCCAGTGAATAGACGTCGGTCCGTGTGTCGACGGCATCGATCTCGCCGCGCGCCTGCTCCGGGCTCATGTAGTTGGGGGTGCCGACCGTCTCGCCGTGGTGAGTCAGTGCGTCGTCCGTCCGCTGGTCACCGATCGCCTTGGCGATGCCGAAGTCGATGACCTTGACCGTGCCGCTCGTCGTGGTGGACTGACTGCTTCCTGGCGCACTCACCAGGATGTTCGACGGTTTGAGGTCGCGGTGGATGATGCCTTTCTGGTGAGCGTGGTGAACAGCGTCACAGACGTCGATGAAAAGTCTCAAACGCTCGTCGATGGCCAGGCGCTCGCGGTCGCAGAAGGTCGTGATGTCCGCTCCTTCGACGAACTCCATGGCAAAAAACGGGCGGCCTTCGGAGCTCGTCCCTGCGTCGTAGACGGTCGCGATGTTGGGATGGCTCATGATGCCCAATGTGCGGCGCTCGGCATCGAAGCGCGCCAGCACTCGCGCCGAGTCAGATCGGCGCTCGAGCACCTTGAGTGCCACCTTGCGCTCGATCGGCTCGGTTTGGATCGCTTCGTAGACGTCCCCCATGCCACCGGAGCCAATCCGACGAACGAGCTGATACGAGTCGAAACCGCGAGGCAGCGGCGCGCCGGGAGCTGAAGCTTGGGCGTCTCCATCCCGAGTCAGGGCGTACGTGGTGCCGAGAGCGTCGACGATAGGGCCGGCCGCCGAGAGTCCACGGTCCTCGTCCTCGCGTGACAACAGGCGCTCGACCTCGGCACACAGAGTCGGGGACTCCATGCGTACTGTTTCGAGCAGCGAGGCGCGTTCTTCGGGCTCCAGGTCGACGGCCTGGTTGAAGAGCTCCTCGAGACGCTCGAGTCGGTGTGGCGCGCTCACGGAATACTCAGAGTCTCAGCAAGCCAGTTGCGGCTGAATCGCCAGTCTCGGCGCACCGTGGGCTCGGAGACGCCGAGGACGTCGGCGATTTCCTGCATGGTCATGCCCCAAAGCGTTCGTAGCCGGGCGACGTCCGCCTTGCGAGAGTCGAGATCTGCCAGCTGGTCAAAAGCCTGCTGGAGAGCCAGTGCATCGATCGACGTCTTGGAGTCTTTGCCGCCCAAACCGTCGAGAGTGAGATGAACCTTCTCGACCTGGCGCTTTCCCGCTTTGCGCGCACGCTGATAGTCGATCAGGACGCGGAGCATGACGGTACTCACGAAGCCGAAGAAGTGTCTCCGATTCTCGAACGCGGCCGGATGTTGGAGCAGCTTGAGGAAGGTCTCGTTGACGAGACCAGCAGGCTCGAGGGTTACCGAGCGATTGCCGAACTGACGGCGCATTCGACGAGCCGCCAGCTGTTCGAGCTCCTTGTAGGTCCACGCCGAGATCTGTTCCCATGCGCTGTCGTCACCGTCGGCTGCCTTCTGGAGCCAATTGGTGATCGGTGTCTCGTCTTCGGCCAAGGGGCGATCTCCTGGTAGGAGCGCCGCGACTCGTGAGAACCGTGTCGCGGGCGGGCTGCTGGAGTCGGACCCCGGGCGAGAACCGGCTCGGGCACACATCGTTGGATCTCTATCAGTCTACAGGGGTCCTTCCCGTTCAACGAATGGTGTGCGGTGAGGCGGACAAGGCGAGGTAGGCTGGCGGTCCCGACTCACAACTGATCTCGATGACCTTCGCGCTACTTGTTGGCCGGTACGGGAGGAGACTGTCCATGAACTCGATCTGTCTGAGCGCTGCCAGAGGACCCTCCGATGTGCTGGCGCTCGTGATTCTGGCGGTGGGACTCGTCGGCTGTGGCGCACCACCTGCGGGCGACGACGTGGCTGAATCGGTGGACCCGATCGGGGTCTTGGAGGCAGGGCCTTACGACCTCGTTCTCGAAGGCGGGCGCGTCATGGACCCGGAGTCGGGGACCGATGCGGTGCTCAACGTGGGCATCTCGGACGGCAAGGTCGCCGCGATCACCGGCGAGGAACTCGAGGGTGCGACGACCGTCGACCTGAGCGGTCTTGTCGTGGCTCCAGGCTTCATTGACCTGCACGCTCACGGGCAGGACCCGATCAGTGCTCGCCTGCAGGCGCAAGATGGCGTCACCACGCACCTCGATCTCGAGATCGGTGCCTTCCCGGTCTCTACTCTGATCTCGGAGCGCGAAGGCAACGCGCTCATCAACTTCGGCGCGAGCGCCTCGCATCCCGGCGTCAGGATGGCCTATTTCGACGACGAGACGGTCGGGCACGTCGCCGGCCGTCCTTCAGGAGCCAGATCGTCGTCTGCCGAGATGCGCTACGCGTACTCGGAGTCGACTCCCGACGAGACGAAACGTCTGCTCGAGATGCTGGATGACGGCCTACGTCAGGGCGGTCTCGGAATAGGCATGGGCATCGTCTACACGCCGGCTGCATCGAGGGAAGAGATCTATCGGGTTTTCGAGCACGCGGCGGCGCGCGACGTGCCGGTCTTCGTGCACATGCGCGGAACGAGCGGACCCCTCGGCGACGTGCAGGAAATGCTGGCCAACGCCGCCGTGACGGGAGCGTCACTACACATCGTGCACATCAACAGCTCGACCGACGAGATGGCGCCGGTCGCCATCGAGATGGTTCGCGCCGCTCGCGAGCGCGGAATCGACGTCACGACCGAGGCCTACCCCTACACCGCAGGTTCGACCAGGATCGAGTCCGCCCTGTTCGATTCCTGGGAGGACCGAACCGACGAGGACTATCAGCGGCTCGAATGGCCCGCGACCGGTGAGCGGCTCACCCGCGAGACGTTCAAGACCTATCGCGAGCAGGGAGGCTGGGTGATCATCCACAGCCGAGAAGAGGAGACCAACGCCTGGATCACGGCCCAGCCGGACGTGATCGTGGCGAGTGACGGGATCCCCTTTGCTCATGGCCCGGCACATCCGCGCGGCAGCGGCACGTATT
>JANQPS010001216.1 GCA_028285365.1 Thermoanaerobaculia bacterium
AGAGACTCAGCTCACCACCACGACAACGCGCGAATACAACCCGCGGATCAGTGGCGACTACATTGCGTTCGTGCGCGACAACGGTGACTCCGCGAACGCCAACGTCGTTCTCTACGAGCTCTCCACGAGCATGGAGACGCCCCTGACCAACCTCGCCGGCAAACAGACTGACCCGGACATCTCCGGAACCAGAGTCATCTGGCAAGACGAGCGCAACGGGGTCATGAATGCAGACATCTACAAGTACGACATCGGCTCGAGCTCAGTCAATGGCGAAGTCCTCGTCAACCTCGCCACCAACAACGCCACCTTCGACCCGCGCATCGATGGCGGGTACGTAGCCTGGTCCACCCGCGAGCATACGACCGGCGACCCCAACACCTTCAATCGTGACTTCGCCTACTGGCGGGCCAGCGACCAGGTGGTCACCGAGCTCAACCTGAACCCAGGCGTCTGTCGGCCCAGCAACCTCTTCGACATCTACGAGCACCGCCTCGCGTTCGAATGCGACTGTCAGGACAGCTGTGACTTCGACGATCAGATCTACTACGAGAACATGCAGACCGGAGACGGTCCCTACCGGCTGACCTGCAACGCGGGACTCTCGGACGACAAAGAAGAGCCGTCCATTCTCGGGGACAGCGTGCTGTTCAAGCTCGACGGCGACGACGACATCTACTCCGTACCGATCGGCGCCGGCTGTCAGACCGAGGTGCCATTGCACGTCGGCGCTCAGAACAGCGCCCTGCCCGCCGCCGAGCCAAGGACCGGCGCCTACGTTTTCTTGGACGACCGGACCGGTTCTCGCCAGCTCTGGGGCGTCGTCCCGCCGCCGGCCGTGGACGCTGGCGTCATCAGCGTCTACCCTGCATCAACCCCAGTTGTGCAGGGTCAGACCGTCACCGTCTTCGCCGACGTACGCAACAACGGCACCGATGCCTTTGGACCCCTCACCGTCGACTTCAGCGACAGCAGAGGCGAATTCGATAGCGACACAACCACTCCTCTGACCTCTGGCGAAACCGACCAGGTCGAAGGTGACTGGAACACGACCGGCCTCGCCCACGGGATGCAACAGTTCTGCGCCACTCTCACACCTCCTGCTGGAGACGAGGTGTCCGGCAACGACACTCTTTGCTTCGAAGTCGTGGTCGAGGACGACGACGAACAGGGCCCAGTCATCACCAACATCGTGATCGAGCCGGGCCCCGGTGACGACGGAGACGTCTACATCGAAGCCAACGAGAGCTTCACCGTCTCGTGGACTGTCACCGATCCCGCGGGTCTTAGCCTCAATCAAGTCCAGATCGGTGTGCAGACCATCGGCGCCACCGACCTTGGCAACGATCGCTACCAAGCCATCTTCGGGCCTCTGCCCGTCGGCTCCTATAACGGCCAAGTCGACGCCACCGATGACGACGACTCGCCCGAAAGCGCCTCCGAGCCTTTCAGTTTCACCGTCTTCTCACCCGCACCCACGATCATTGCCCGCAACCCCGGCGACGGGGCCACCAGCGTGCCCACGACCTCAGCCATGACCATCACCTTCTCCGATGACATGGATCTCAGTTCCCTCGACACAGGAAATCTCATCCTTCTCACGTTGCCCAGCGAGGTCCCCGTCGCGCGAACGGTCACCTACGACGCAGCGTCGCGCACGGTCACCATCCAGCCCAATCAGGCTCTCGTACCGCTGACGCAGTACGAAGTTCAGGTCATCGGCGGCGCCGATGGCGTGCACGACGTGCGCGGCAACCCGCTGGTGTCAGACGAGGTGTGGACGTTCACGACCCGAGCGGAAGGTGGACCTATCTTTGCCGACGGATTTGAGAGCGGGGATGTGACGCGGTGGTCGCTTCCGTAGAAACCGAGCCATGAATCGAGGACGCCAGTCAGCGCTGGCTTAGATCAGGGATCGTGGCAGCGCTCTCGAGACCGAGCATCGCGCCAATGGTCCTGAGCCTCCCCCTCGTTTGCAGCGAGAGCGTTTCGGTGCTAGGTGGTTCCTCGCCCACGAAATGGTACATCGCCGGTTCTCTTGACTCCCCTTGATAAAGGTCTCGTCAATGACGAAGGAGGAGTGGACCATGAGAACGACCCACGATGGCTGGTGCGGTGCCTCGAGCAAGCTCGCAGTGCTCCTAGTCGCGATCGGCTTCAGCGCGATATCACCTGCAGTCAACGCGCAGGAGCCCAACGGCGCCTGCTACATCGACACGTCGTGCTCCGGAGCATCCGGTCGCACGTTCGTCCGCGACAGTGGCAGTGGCCAGTGCGTGGACTACCGCCAGTGTGAGGAGGTCTGGAAGTGCGCGCAAGGCCCCATCACGGGCGACTGTGGCGGCGGGACGATGGACTGCGTCCTCAGCCCTGGTTGCGGTTCCGACATGCAGGACTGTTTCAACGGTTTCTGCCGCAGCAATGCCACGTGCAACGACCTTGTCAAGACTGAAGGCACGTCGTTCGATCCGGGGCCGACACAGTGCTCGTGCGCAGGGATTCCGCCGGCGTCGGGAAACTTCTGCGCCACCAACTCGCTTGCTGTTGGCATCAGGGGCATCGGCGGTGCAACCGGTACTGTAGTCAGCGATCCTCTGGGCATTAGCTGCGGTTCCGACTGCATCGAGTCGTATCCTCAGAGTACGCTCGTCTCGCTCACCGCCACACCAGCGCCCGGGTCGACCTTCGTCCGCTGGGGCGGCAGTCCGGAGTGCGAGTTGGGAGAGATCTTTCTGGGCGACACTCACTCGTGCACCGCCTGGTTTGCCCTCGAACCGGCGGAGCCGCGCTGGTACGACACGTACGACTTCTCGTCGACTGGTGCGCTCGCCTACTGGCCTTTCGATGGGGACTCTGAAGACAAGACCGGCAACGTCGTTGGCGGAACATGGTCAGGCGGTGCTTTCATCCAGGCGAGATTCGATCGCGGACGTCCATTCACGCCTGATCAGTTCTTCTCGGCTCCGAACTCCATTCTCCAGTCCTTCGACGAGGTGACGCTGGCTGCCTGGTTCCGGAGTACCGTCGCACCGAGCGAAGGGGAAAGCATCCTAGGCGTGGGTTTCGACGGTACCTTCGTCCCGCACGCCTACCTCTGGGCCACCGGCCCCAGCCGTTCCGTCAGCATGAACGCCTCGTCAGCGACCGAGCGCACCGATGCGCCTAGCGCTGGCGTCGACATACACGACGGCACCTGGCACCATCTCGGCGTCACTTGGGACGGAAACGCTTCGCGCGTTTACGTCGACGGGGGTTTCCGCGGCGAACGGTTCAGCAACGCTGGCACCATCACTCCGGCCGCCGGACAGCCTATCTTCATCAATCGACACAACTGCACGACGGGTTCGAGCTCGAGAATCTCGGGCGAGATCGATGAAGCCGTGATCTTTGGTCGCGCGCTGAGCGAGGCAGAGATTGAGGGACTGGCCAACGATGAAGACGGAGACGGTACCGCCGACTTCTGGCTTGCCGAATCACCTCCCTCGCCAATCGTGATTGAAGGCCCGACAACAGTTACGTCCTTCGACGGAGTGATCTACAACGCCATAGCCGAAGAGGGGTGCGACCCCGATCCATTCTCCTGGCGGTGGACTGTAAACTCCGGCTTCTGGAGCGCCCCGTCAATCGACTCGATCGACAATCCTTGGCAAGAGAGCCCGAGTCCTGCCACGGACGATTCTGTCGCAGCAATGTGGCTCGTCGCCAACGAAGCCTCGATCGAAGCCCGAAACGACGCCTGCCCGAACCATGTGGGCAGACTGGAGGTGAACGTTCAGAGCCAGTCGCCTGGTGGCAGCGAGCTTGTGGGCAACGTTTCTAGCTCACTACCCACGGTCGTCTTCACGCACGGCCTTGGGCGAAGGTCCGATGGCGCCGTGAACCGCCCCGGGTTCACCGGAGGCTCCAATCCCTGAGAGGATGGAGCCATGTCACGCAGAAGCAGATTCTCCCGCCAGAGGTCAAAGAACGTGCTGTCCGACTGGTCTTTGACCAGGAAGGACAGTCCCCCTCAGAGTGGTCAGCGATCCAGTCGGTCGCGATGAAGGTCGGGTGCTCTCCGGAGTCCCTGAGGAACTGGATCCGGCAAGCCGAGCGCGATAGCGGTCGGCGTCCGGGTCTGACGACGAGCGAGAAGGAGGA
>JANQPS010001226.1 GCA_028285365.1 Thermoanaerobaculia bacterium
GATCGTCGAAGACCGCTGCCCATGTGATTCCACCGTCGTCGGTCTTGAAGAGGCCTCCGGATGCCGCGCCCGCGTAGTAGATGCCGGGATCCCCCGGCACGCCGGCCACGGCCGAGACGCGGTTGCCTGGGGGGCCTAGATAGCGAAACTCGAGGTCGTGGAGGTGCTGGGTCGATCCCGACGCCGAAGACAAAGCGCTCAGGGCTGCGGTCGCCGTCGCCACCGCGGTGCGCAGCGCCTTGGTAGTCCATTGGCGGCGTGGACGACCTCCGTCGAAGGGCACCCGCTCGAGGCCAGATCTTTCGAGCATGGCGCAGAGCTTAGCTCGCGTCGTGGTCTGGTGAACTCCGTGACGCGTGGCCCTTCTGGCCGTGGCAAGATCGGCTTGGTCGAGACCCTGCATCATGCTCACCTCGCTACCACTCACGTGGGAGTTGCAGGGACTAGAGACGGGAGAGACGCGAGAGACCACATCCGGGTGGGTCGCCGATCGGATGGGGTTGTGGCTGAGAGTGCGGCTCGACGCGGGCGTGCGAAACGGATCGATGAGCGGAATCGAGTGAGGAGACGAGAGTCATGATGCAGGACGGAGCGTTCAGAGGTTTTACGGTCGAGCGCCTGGATGGCGGTGTCGTGGTCGTGGAGTTCAATCGTCCGGAGCGCCTCAACGGCATGGCGATGCCGGTCAAGCGAGATCTCGTCGAGATCTTGACCGAGGCGCAGATGGACGACTCCGTCCGAGTCATCGTGTTCACTGGGCAGGGCAGGGCCTTCAGCGCCGGTGACGACATCTCCGGCAAGGAGTCAGACCTCGGAGCCGAGGGGCTGGTACCAGAGATCCATCGAGGCCATCACAATCACCTGGGGACCTATAACGGTCTCCGCTGGATCTCTCAAGCGCTCAACCGCACCGTGAGGTCGTTGGACAAGCTCACCGTCGCGGCCATCAACGGCGTAGCCATCCAAACTGGACTGTCGCTTGCGCTGTGCTGCGACTTCCGGATGGCTTCGAGTGAGGCCAGACTTGGAAGTGGCACGCTCCGATTTGGCCTCCTTCCAGACGAGGGAGGGCAATACCTCGTCGTTCGCCTCCTGGGTGTCGCCAAGGCGATGGACTTCTTCATGCGCAACCGGATCTTGAGCGCCGACGAGGCGTTGGAGCTCGGATTGGTACACGAAGTCGTCGAGCCAGACCAGCTGCGCTCGAAGGCGATCGAGCTGGCTTCTGAGTTGGCGGACGGACCTCAGGTCGCCATGCGACTCCTCAAACGATCGATCTACAACGCCGCTGATCTTCCGTGGGAAGCGGCGTTGGACGAGATCGCGGCGAAGACACCCATGGCCGACTACCACGCCGACTCACGCGAAGGAGTCGACGCCTTCAGGGAGAAGCGCAAACCAAGCTTCAACGCGTGGCTCGAGGCTGATGGAGGAGATGGCGGAGCAGGTGGCGACTGAACTCGCCACCCTGGTCCGCGTTGCGGCGAGGACTAGGCGGTTCCTTCGCTGAGTAGATCGTCGACGCGGCGTCGATAGGTCGGAGCGCTCACCCCCAGGATTGCCGAGCCACGCTTGACGTTGTTCGGAATCTTCTCGAGGACGACCTTGAGGAGAATGCGCTCGAGGCGTCTCGGCAGGTCGACCGTGTCTTCGGCAGCTATGGGAATCAGTTGTGGCAGGAGCGCTCTGACCTCGGCCCAGAGCTCATCGGACGTGTCGCGCTCCTGATCGAACTTGACGGCCCGTTTTCGGCGCCTGCGGTACGTGGTCTCGGGGAGTCCGAGAAGATCGGCAGCGTGACAGGCCACCCCATCGGAAAGGCGATCCGCCGCGAGTACCGTGTCGGCACCGAGCCAGCGCCCGATCGGCTTGTAGCTTTGAGTCGTCAGTGCCCTTTCGACCAGATGCCCGAACAGGCCTTCGAGTTGGTCGTGGGGATCGGTCTCTCGCTGGGGACTCTCGAAAGATGTCGGTGGCGACTCGAGAGGATCGGACACCGGCCACGACGAGTCGACCGGAGTGCTCGTGGGTGCGAGTGGTTCTGGCGAGCGCGGTGGGGACAGCCGCGATCTTCGACCGCCCACTGGCGGCACGAGGTCCAGATCCTCTTCGCGGATGTTGTTGCCCCGAGTCATGATCACGGCCTGCAGGATCCGGTTCTCGAGCTCTCGGACGTTGCCTGGCCAGTCGTGTGACACGAGGGCAGTCTTGGCCCCGACCGAAAGGCTCGGGACGTCGCGGCCATACTGCTCGGCGAAGAGCTCGATGAAGTGGTTGGCCAGGAAAAGCACGTCGTCAGTCCTCTCGGCAAGCGAAGGTACGCGCAGCTGGACCACGTTGAGTCGATAGAAGAGGTCGGCCCTGAAGCGTCCAGCCTTGACCTCTTCGGCGAGGTCTCGATTGGTGGCCGCCAGGATTCTCACCGAGACCTTCTGCGGTCGCGATCCGCCCACAGGTGTGACCTGCCGTTCCTGGACGAAACGCAGGAATCGACTCTGGACCTCGAGCGGGAGCTCGCCGATCTCGTCGAGGAACAGTGTGCCGCCATTGGCCTCTGCGAGACGACCCACTCGCCTCGAGTCGGCCCCCGTGTAGGCGCCGCGTTCGTGACCAAAAAGCTCGTTCTCGATGAGGCTCGGGGAGATTGCGCTGCAGTCCACGGTCACCATGGGGCGACTGCGCAAGGGACTGAGCTCGTGAATGGTGCGCGCGAGCAACTCCTTGCCGGTACCGCTCTGGCCGATGATCAAAACGGTTGCGGGAGTTGGTGCGACGCGCTGTGCAGCCTGAAGGAGATTGTCCATTTGCGGGGAGACCGAGAGAATCCGATTCTCGCGGCGAGCGCGCTTGAGCTCGTTGAGCTCGCTTTCGAGTTTCCGGCGCTCCTGCTCACGACGCTGCTCTTCGAGCTCCGCAAGCCGGGCGCGATCGACGGCGAGCCCCACCTGCTGACCCAGCGTCTGCAGGAAGACGGGATTGACGCTGTAGGGCGACGCATCGTCCGTGTCGATCAACAGGCCGCCGACGATGGATCGTCCTACCCGCAAGGGCACGGCGGTGCGGAGTGACTGTCGATCCAGATCGTCGATTCGCTGACTCTCGGACTGGCCGGAGTCGAGCATTCGAGCCAAGAGCGTCTCGTCGGACGTTTCGCTACCTGTTTCGCCAACCGAAATCCGGGAGCTTTCGGCCGAGCGATCGAGGTACTCGGCCTCGTTCGTCCAAGCGTCTCCTGCCAGGAGAAGTAGCCGGACTCGAGTGTGGCCAAGCGTCGCACCGATGCGTTCGACGACGGTATTGGCGAGCTCGTTGCGCGTCATGTTCGAGGAGACCGCAACCATGGTCTCCCACAACACGATGGTGTGCCGATAGTCGCGGGTCGGGTTCCCGGTGAAGATGCCGTTGAGCCGATCGAATGGCTCGGCGGAGGCCATGGGGGCGGTGCCGTCCCAGACGCGGATCTTGTCGCTCTCCTTGGCGAGCGCGAGTGCCTGATCGGCGTGTCTCACGAGGACATCTGCCTCGATCGATGGCCCTTGTGCGTCTCCGTTGTTGGCGTCGAAACACGCGATTCCGACGCGAAAGGCCAGAGACGTCTGGCCATCGGAGTAGGGCCTTTCGAGGGTCTGGATGACGTGCTCGGCAATTTGCTCCGCCCGCTCGCGCTGACACTCGACCATCAGCGCTGTGAAGACGACGCCACCGTGACGACAGAGGGATGCGCGTCCCGCGAAGGCCTCGTTGAGCCTCTGTGCGATCTCGTTGACGATGCTGTCGCCGGCCGCTCTGCCGAGCTGTTCGTTGAGCTCTCGAAATCCGTCAGGGTTGATCATCAGGAGCGCGAGTGATCCGCCGCTGGTCTCACGCTGGCGAATGGACTCCTGGAGCAGTGCGTTGAAGGCGGCTCGGGAGTGGAAGCCCGTGAGAGAGTCGAGAAGCGCTTCTCCCGACATTGCGAAGTGGCCGGCGATCGAGGCACCAAGCCTCGCCAGCCACGACCAGTTGTCGTCCCTACGGTTGAGACCTGCTCGGGCGCGGGCATAGACCTGTTCGTCGTCGGCACCGAATCGCAGTCCGAGCCAGCTCGGCAGGATCGGTCCCGCAGGCTCGGCCCGAGGGCTCAGCTCGATGAGCGGTACCAGGAAGCTCAGTTCGGACTGGCTCGGAAAGACTGGTGAGCCTTTGATGGGACTCGAGGCGACGGTCAGTTCAGCGAGCCACTCGCCGGCGTTCACGGACCAGGACTCTGCGGTTTCGAGAGTCTCGTGCTCGCGAATTGGTGCGGCCTCGCCATGTCTGAAGAGAAAGCCTCGAGCCTGACCGTAAGCTGCGGGGACGTAGAGAGTCGCTCCGTGCGCTCCGAGGTGGGTCATGACCCCGGACAGGTACTCCGAGACGGTCCCGCTAGCTTGTACGGCTGCGGTTGTCGTATCGAGCGGCTCGCCGCTGTGCGAGGGAACTGTCGGTGCTTGCCGTGCCGCTGTCACGTCGTCTTCGGACGCAAACGGCCCAGTCTTCTTTTCTGATGTGGTGGCACTCATACTGAAATCGCCTCCAGACGCTCCTGCAAGGCAATCTTGACTCGGGCGTACTCGTCATTCAGGGCGTCGAAGAGCTCTCGGGCTTCTGTGTGCTGGTCGTCGCCACAGTGCGCCTCGAGCTCGGTGCAGAGCGCGGTCATGACCAGAGCCCCCAGCGCGCTGCTGCCGGACTTCAGTCGGTGGGCTGATCTCCCGGCCTCCAGGAGATCGCCTTTCGAAATCGACTCGGAAATGACCTCGAGTTGCTCGGGTGTGGTTTCGAAGAACCTCTGAGCGATCCTTGTCAGGACTTCGGTACCGTCCGTGATGCTCAGAATCTGACGGATGACGGACTCGTCGAGGGCAGGCTCGAACTCCTCCGGAGCAGTGGCTGAGGCAGGGTCTTGTCTGCCGACGGCTTCTTTGGTCTCGTCGCGCGAAAGCCACTTCACGAGGGTCGATCGAAGCGTGCTCTTGGTGAAAGGTTTGCTGACGTAGTCGTCCATGCCACTCCTCAAGCACTTCTCGCGATCTCCGGCCATCGCGTTGGCTGTCATGGCCACGATCGGAGTGCGCTCCATTCCCAGTTCCGACTCGCGGCGCCGGATTTCGCGAGTCGCCTCGTAGCCGTCCATTCTCGGCATCTGGCAATCCATGAGGATGACGTCGAACTTCCTCTTCCGAGTGTGCTCGAGGGCGGCCGCACCGTCGTCGGCGACGATGATCTCGGCTCCGAAGTCTGTGACGATGGCCACCATGATGTCTTGCATGATCGGATTGTCCTCCGCCATGAGGATGCTGACCTCTTCGAGAGATCGGGGAGTGGCCTTGCGGTCGCCCTCTTCTTCGTCGATCAGGAAGACCTCGCGCAGCCGCTCGAGTAGTACTGCGCCGTCGAGCGGTAGAGGCACCGCGCAACGGATCGGAAACTGATCGGATGTGTGCTCGACCTGGCCCAGAAGAACCACTGGAGTCGTCGCCAGCTGAGGGTCGGTAGCCATCGCTCTTGCCAAAGACTCACTGTCGAGGGTGGTGCCACCAGACTCGAAGGTGGTGTGAGCAATCACCGCGTCGAAGGGCTCGTTGCGGTCGATGGCTTCGAGGAGGAGATGGAGCGCGCGAGCAGAGCTAGTGGCGAGCTCGCCTTCGGCGTTCCAGCGCGAGACCTGGTGCTGGACTGTCTCGAGAACCTCGTCGTCGGGGCTGACGATCAAGAAGCGCTTGCCGTCGAGCTCGGCACTGCTCGGTGCCTGGGTGTCCGAGATCTCGAACGTTGCGGTGAAGTCGAACGTGGATCCGGAGCCGACAGTGCTGCTGACACGAATCGCACCGTTCATCATCTCCACGAGTTGCTCGGAGATGGCCAGGCCGAGACCTGTGCCTCCGTACTTTCTCGTCGTCGAGCCGTCCGCCTGGCGAAAAGAGTCGAAGATGTTTGCCAGGGACTCGGGCGCGATGCCCATGCCGGTGTCGGTGACCTGGAAGCGCAGCTCGACCCGAGACTCAGAGATCGAGAGCGGTTCGATGCTCAGACCTACGGATCCTTCGTGGGTGAACTTGATCGCGTTGCTGATCAGGTTGGAGAGAACCTGGCGAAGTCGTGTCGGGTCGCCCTTGAGTTGCTCGGGGATGTTCGTGGCGACTCGCTTCGTGAGGATCAGGCCGCGTTGCTGTGCGCGCTCGTCGAAGAGGTCGACGACGTCGTCGATGACATCCATGAGCCTGAAACTCACGGACTCGAGCTCCAGCTTGCCCGCTTCGATTTTCGAGAAGTCGAGGATGTCGTTGAGAATGTCGAGCAGGTTGCGAGCGGATCGACGCGCACGAGCTGCGAAGTCGTGTTGCTCGCTGGTCAGGTCGGTGTTGAGGAGGAGCTCGACCATACCGATCACACCAGCCATCGGAGTCCGGATCTCGTGGCTCATGTTGGCCAGGAACTGAGACTTGGATCGGTTTGCTGACTCCGCGGCGACCTTGGCGTCGGCCAGCCAGCGGTTCTCTGTGACGTCGACGCCCGAGAGGAGAGTGGCCTGCTCAGAGCCGCCACGTTCGAGTTGGGCCGCGCGCCAGACGATGGTGCGCTCTTCGCCCGTTCCGGAGCGAACACTCGACTCGAACACGCCAACAAAAGGCTGCTCGTCCAAAAAGGCCTTCATCGATTCGCGATGCCGGGTCGGCAGGAACGAGCTCCAGCTCTGGTCGATGACCTCGGCCTGGGTCAGGCCGAGGATGCGAGACGCCTTCTGATTGATCTGCTGGACTCGCTGATCGCTATTGAGGAGCACGACGAGCACCTCTGACACGTCCAGGAACTTCTCGACCTTTTGCTGCTCTGCTCGCAGCTCGCGCTCCGTGGCTTTGCGCTCTTCGATCTCTCGCGTGAGTCCACGATTGGCCAGAGCGAGGGCCGACGCGTGGTCTCGCTTGCGTCGCTGCTGCCTCAAGTAGTAGAGCAATACCCCGAGACCGAGGCCTGCGTAGCCGATATAGGCCCACACCGTCAGCCACGGTGGAGGATGAACCGTAACCGGCAGGGAAACGCCATCGTTGTTCCAGACCCCGTCGTTGTTCGATGCGCGTACCCTGAACGTGTAGTTCCCGGTCGGCAGGTGAGTGTAGGTGGCACGCCTCAGATTGCCGATCTCCACCCAATTGGGGTCGAAGCCCTCGAGCCGGTACATGTACTGGTTGCGGTCGGAGTCCGCGAAGTCGAGGGCGGAGAACTCGAACATGATGACGTGTTCGTTGTGCTCGAGCTCGATGCCTCTCAACTCATTGAGCGGCGTATCAGTCTCGATCTGTTCGTTGCCCATGAGGATCTTCGTGAGCACGACCCGTGGCGGGTCCGATTTGCGATTGATCTCGACGGGATCGAAGACGTTGAAGCCCTGGACGCCACCGAGGTACAGCTCTCCGGTGGACGCTTTGAACAGCGCGCCCTGGTTGAACTCGGCCTGCAGGCCGTGGCTCGCGTTGAAGTTCTGCAGGGTCTGGCTGGCGACTTCGTAGCGTGACAGTCCGTTGTTCGTCGAGACCCAGAGGTAACCCTGCCGGTCCACGAGGGCGCCGTACGCCAGGTCGCTGGCGAGGCCCAGGTCCTCGGTGAGCCTGAAGAAACGCTCTGTGCCGGCAGCGCGATCGTGGGCGGTCCAGAGGTTGACACCGCCGCCCTGGGTCGCGATCCACAGGCCACCTTCCGGATCTTCGCTCAAGTGCCAGATGTGATCGCTACTCAGACTGTCTGGGACCGCGGGATCGTGCCGGGTGATCGAAAACTTGTCCGTTTGGCGATCGAGTCGGACCAGGCCGCCCCCGTCGGTGGCGACCCAGAGGTTGTCGAGCGAGTCTTCCAGAACGGCCAGCACACGATCGGTGGGAAGCGCGTTCGGCTCTTCGTCGTTCCCGCGATAGCGCGTGAACGTCGAGTTGCTGCGTTCGAACTTGTGGAGTCCGCTGCGGTAGCTGGAAATCCAGAGGACGCCGGCCCGGTCTTCGTAGATGTGGGTCACGGCGTTGGAAGACAAGGAGTTGTCGTCGCGCGGATCGTGCTCGTAGTGAACGAATCGGTCGGCGCCCAGAGGTTTGTGGTTCAGGCCCGATGCAAAGGTGCCTGCCCAGAGATCTCCTCGGCTGTCGACGTGAAGGGCCATGACTCGATCTCCCGACACGGAGCCGGGATTGGCGGGGTCGTGGCGGAAGTGCTCGAAGTTAGCCGTTGCGGGATCGAAGAGGTTGACGCCGCCCCCATAGGTCCCGATCCAGATCTTGCCGCTGGGGTCTTCGGCGAACGAAGTGACCACCGGCTCCGAGATCTTCGAATCGGCTGCGGTCGATTTCGAGTAGTGGCCAAAAGAGCCGCGGGTGTTCCAATGAGACAGGCCATCGTAGGTCCCTACCCACATGACTCCGCTCGAGTCGTGGAGGATGGAGAGCACGCGGTTTTGCGCCAGGCTTGCTGGATCGGCAGGGTCGTGGCTATAGGTGACGAAGTGGTCTTCTCCAGCGAAGTACTCGCTGAGGCCCTGATCGGTTCCGATCCAGATCGTGCCGTCGTCTGCCTCGCTGATGGACCAGATCTTGTCCGAGCCGATGGTGAGCTCGGAGTCTTCCTGGTGGCGCCAGTTGCGCAGCGGGGTTGCCAGGTCGTCGAGACGATAGAGCCCGCTCTCGTATGTGCCGATCCAGAGTCGGCCCTGGCTGTCGTAGAGGAGGGCGCGGACCCGATCGTCACCGAGCACGCGTGACTCGTCGGAGGCTTCTCGCCGGTAGTGGGTGTAGGTCTCGCTCTCGATGTCGAGGCGACTCAGGCCGCCACCGTCGGTGCCGATCCAGAGAGTGCCCGGTGCGCCCAGGGCGAGAGATCGCACCTGTGCGGACGCGAGCCCGTCGACCCCATCGGCGTCGTTGGCAAGCGGAAAGCGGTCGACACGTCCCGTGGGGCGGTCGAAGAGGTTGAGACCCCCGCCATCGGTCCCGACCCAAAA